>QIDJ01000319.1 GCA_003228395.1 Flammeovirgaceae bacterium | reverse complement strand
TGCCTGTAAATAAACTCCACACGGTCTTTCTCGTTTGAGAACGTAGTGTTTTCGATTTTAGCAATTACTAAACGGGCTTCATCGTAATACCCGCCGTCTGTGAATAGCCGTAATTTAAGTATATTTTTATCCGAGAGTGGTTGTTTCAGTGCGTGACTGGCATATTTATCTGCTTCGGTTAGCGAGTGACCGCGCGCTTCGGCCTGACTAAAAAATGCATTTGCCCGGGGAGGGTTATCAAGCATCAGATAGTTTAATCCGGTTTTATACAGCGCATCTTTGATATAGTTTGTACCGTTGTGGTTGGAGAGAAACTGCCGGAATGCCCGGATCGACGGGTTATACGATCCTTTTTGTAGTAATATAGTTCCTTTTTGATAATCGGAAAACGGAAAAAGAATGTGATCTGTTTGCTGAAAATTTTCCAACACGCGGAGCGCTTCTTCACTTTGTGCGTTTTTAATCAGAATGGAAGCCAGCGCGTAATTCAATAGCAGGTTTGAATACAGACTGTCTTCGTACTTTTTGATAATTTCCATTCCACGCTGATGCTCCTGCATTAAATAGGAGTATATGAATGCGAGCAGGATGTCAGTTTCCATAGAAAATACAGTATTGCTGTTTGCAAAGGCCTGCAATTCTTCCAAACCGGTATCAACCGAGCCTTCAAACCCAAGCAGACTAAGCAGCCATTGGTGCTTTTCGGGCGCCGATCCGATCAGTATATGCTGCAACCCGGCGGGTTTTTTGTTGAATATAAAACCTGGGTATTCCTTTATGTTTTTCATAGTAAGGCGGTAAGCTTGTCTGAAATACCATGCCGCTGAGAGCTCTTCTCCAAATTTGAGGTGAAGGAAAGATTTGTGAAGCTTGATTTCGGCGATATAAAATGCTTTAAATGGGCTTTCAGGAGCATTATCCAGTATTTCGAGGCGCTGATCCGTGTTATCCTCAAAATCATGGAATTTCGATTCATCCTCGTTAATGAATAGTTCAATAACCTCATTGATATGGTTGAGATACAACCATCCATAATGTTGTTTATCGGAGTATGAATCAAGTAAATCTTTACTCTTGCTGATTTGCAAAGCGATACTGTACCTGTAAGCATCTGCCAGCGCACGATCGAATTGCCATTTATCGTAATTATCTTGTGCAAGGCTGGTGAATGACAAAAAAAGGCAGGATAAAATGCCTGCCTTTCGCTTCTCTATATACTTGAAATTACGCAATAAAATTAAGTTTATGCAGTCTTTTTCCTTCTGGCGGTTCTTTTGGGCTTGGTTACTACCACTTCAGGTATATTATCCACATCGGCCAGTATCCGGCCACAATGTTCACAGACGATCAGTTTTTTACGTTCTTTGATTTCAACCTGCCGTTGAGGAGGTACAACTGCAAAACAGCCGCCACATGCGCCCCGCTTTACTGACACCACTGCAAGGCCATTTCGCGCATTGTCCCTTATTTTCTCATAGGAATTAAACAGCCGTTCCTCTATTTTTTTTGCTGCTTTATCACGCTCTTTAATTAGCTTTATTTCTTCTTCTTCACTTTCTTCCAGCAGAACTTTCAGTTCATCTTTCTTGCTATCGAGATCTTTCTGTCTTTCAATCCTGATATTGTTGGTTTCTTCGATCTCTTCCTTTTTCGCCAGAATTTTTTCATCGGCTTCGTTTATACGTTTTTCGGAAATCTGAATTTCGAGTGTCTGAAGCTCAATTTCTTTCGACACCGCATCGTATTCCCGGTTGTTCCGAACATTCATTTGCTGTTCTTCATACTTTTGTATGAGTTTCTCAGAATCTTTTATTGCGTTTCGCTTATTGGCAATTTCCAGTTCCAGATCACTTAACTCCTGGTTATACTTTTCAATTCTTGTTTCATACCCCGCCAGCTCATCTTCCAGATCCTGGACTTCTTCGGGTAATGCCCCACGTACCTTAATGATCTCGTTTAATTTGGAATCAATGGACTGAAGTTTTATAAGTGCGTCTAATTTTTGTGGTACTGTGCTTTCCATCTATAAATTTTAATAATAGTTGACCGGATTTGTTACCGTTTCTGATAAATCGACTGCAAAAGTATTAAAATATTTAGTTAATAGATCACGCAGCAGTTCTTTTGTATAAACTTCGCTTTCATAATGCCCAATGTCAGCCAGTATAATCTTTCCCTCATTATCAAAAAACTCGTGATATTTCAGATCCCCGGTCACGAAAATGTCTGTATTTTCGGCTATTGCTTTTTGGATCAGGAAGCTTCCCGATCCACCACATACGCCTATTTTACTGATTTTTTTATTCAGTAACCGGCTGTGGCGGATGACAGATAATGCCATTTTTTCTTTCAAAAACTTTAAAAATTCCCGTGGTTCCATGGCGGTTTTAAGTGTACCGGTCATTCCGCTGCCCACCTCCTTGTATGTATTGTCAAGTGATGTAAGATAGTAGGCTACTTCTTCATACGGGTGGCTTTCATTTAAAGCGTCCTGTACCGCAGGCCATTGAGTAATCGGGAAAATCACTTCTACCCTTATTTCAATCACACTTTCAATCTCCCCCGGTTTTCCGATGTGCGGACTTGCCGCTGCACCGGGTTTGAACCGGCCTGTGCCTTCTGTTGAAAAACTGCAGTGGTCGTATGCGCCTATCTTGCCGGCCCCGGCTTCGTGCAGGGCTTCCAGCACGCGCGGTGTGTCTTTTTCCGGAATAAAAGTCACCAGTTTACTTAATACACCTTTCTTTGGAGATAATACCTGTACATTTTCAAGTTCAAGTTTTTGGCAAATTTTACGGTTTACTCCGGATGAAACATTATCAAGGTTAGTATGGATAGCGTAAATGGCAATGTTGTTTTGTATGGCTTTTATGATGGTCCTTTCAACATAATTTCTACCTGTAATTTTTTTGAGTCCTTTGAAAATAATCGGATGGTGGGCTACTACGAGGTTACAGTTTTTCCCGATTGCTTCGTCTATTACTTCTTCTGTTGAATCAAGGCACACCAGCGCACCTGTTACCTCCGTTTCTGGATCCCCTGTAATCAGCCCGGCATTATCGTAACTCTCCTGGTAAGCGGGTGGTGCAATGATTTCGAGATAACGGGTTACTTCAGTGATCTTCGTCATAGTGTTACGATTTTTTGCTTAAAAATGCTGTATTTGTATAATGAAGTCAATTCAGGTTTTAACGTATCAAAATAATTGTGCCCTGTAAAGAAAACATAAAAATAGGTTAAATATAATCTTAATCAATGACCGATCAGGTCGCAGTTTTGTTAAAAATCATAATTCATAGATCACATCCAGCCTGTCGGGCCATTCCGGCGGGGATACTGATCCTGCCATGACCACAGCATACTCATAAGGTTGTTTTCTTATCCGTTTTAACGTTAATTTTTATTTAAATCGGGTAAAAAGAAACTCGAACAAAAAATAATGAAGATGAAATACAAAAATCTGATACTTTTGTGCTGTTAAATGTATCGGAATGGCTGAAAAAAAATGGCTGGTTTTTTATACCAAAAGCCGGTGGGAGCGAAAAGTAGAAAAATACCTGAAGCAATTCGGGTTTGAACCCTATTTGCCGGTGCACAAAGTGCTGCGGCAGTGGAGCGACCGGAAAAAGAAAATTGAAACCCCTTTGTTCAATTCATATATATTCGTGTATGAATACGAACACCGGATACAGGATGTGCTGAAGATACCAGGGATAAGCTGGAACATCCGGCATAACGGAAAGCCGGCCGTCTTGCGTGTCAGTGAACTGGAGATGATCAAGCGGTTTATTGCCTCCGGGTTATTTTTAGATACTACGTCGGTTGGTGACCTGGATCCTGGCGACCGGGTAAAAGTGATAGACGGACCGCTGCGGGGCGCTGTAGGATACTACTCCGGTCCGTACAGTGAAGAAAAATTCTATGTAATACTGGAAACGATCGACCAGGCGCTTCGGGTGAGTATTGATAAAAGGCTGCTGGAGAAGGTAGAATAACAATCCTTTATCTTGTCGAGCTTTAGTTCTGATTTAACGCTAACGCGATTTTGAGATATATCAGTTACGGCACCACCTATCAGATCACAACGGAAGTTGCGTTCCGATTCCATTTTCTATAGCCTTCTTGTAGATAAGTATGGCTGTTGCCATGTCGTCCAGGGCAAGTCCGAGATTGATGCAGATCGTACGTTCGTTGGCATTCTCCCTCCCCGGTTTCTTGCCCGCAACAATCTCACCCAGGTCGGCATAGGGTTGCGGTACGTCTTTGAAATAGCCGGATTCGCGATAGAATTCCATCTGGCTTATGTCGTCCGTTGCTAGTTTGTCTGCCTGTCTGAGTGCGTCTCCCATCCAGTAGGAATCAAAATCCACCGGGCCGGCAAAGGAACCCTCAGCCAGCCAGCCGGCCTCGATCACGGGATCCGGATTCTTTAGTATCGGACCGCTTGTAACCACCAGGTCCAAACCGGCAACGGCATTCTTGGGATTGTCTGCAATTTCTATCTCCACCGGTACGACCTTTGTCATTTCCCTGGCAAATTTCTCAACCACTTCGGGGTGAATATCGAATGCCTTCACCTTCTCAATCTCGAATATGCATGACAGTGCTTGAAGATTGCTTCTGCCCTGTACACCACAGGCCAGGATACCCACACTTGAACTGTCTTTGCGGGCCAGGTATTTCGCTGCAACGGCGGTCGCAGCTCCCGTGCGTTGTGCCGTGATCCACGTTGCGTCCATCACGGCGATCGGGATGCCGTTATCCGGGTCGTTCAGGATAAGAAGACCGCTTATGTAGGGGAGTTTCTTCTTTTGATTGTCAGGATAACCGGAAACCCATTTCATCCCTGCGGATTGAATATTGGGTATGTACGCAGGCATGGCATGGATGAATGCATCCTTACGTGTGTGGATTCCGGGCTTGGGCGGCATCTCAATGCGCCCTTCACCCTTCTCTTTGAACATGCCCTCCAATGCATCGATAATCTCAGACATGGACAGATCTACGGTCTCAACATCCTTCCGGCTGAGGTATAGAATTGTATCTGTATTCATTCTCATCTCTGTTTGTTAAACGTTGCGCATCACCGGCAGCAAAAAGCAGAACGAGGAGCGAGTGGCGCTTTTTGCTGTCCGAGTTCATGCGATTGTTAGCTGCTTGCCTTATGATTCTCAGGGTATATCATCAAACGAAATTCCCAAAGCGTAGGCCACGCCCTTTCCATAAGCCGGATCGGCTTTCATGCAATTGCCGATATGGCGAATCTTAATCTCCTCTGGAATGTCACCCATAGCACGGGCAGTATTGGCAAAGAGCGCTCTTTGCTGTTCAGGGCTTATCAGACGGAATAGTAAGCCGGGCTGGGTGTAGTAATCATCGTCCTCGCGGTGATCCCAATGACCAGCTGCTCCTTCCAGACTGAGAGGTGGTTCTGAAAAGTCGGGTTGCTGTTGCCACTCGCCGTAGCGGTTGGGCTCATAACCGATAGTGCTACCATAGTTGCCGTCAACGCGCATCGCGCCATCGCGGTGGTAACTGTGGTAAGGACAGCGGGGCGCATTGACCGGAATAAGGTGGTGGTTTACGCCAAGCCGGTAACGCTGTGCATCACCGTAAGAGAAGAGACGGCCCTGTAACATTTTATCGGGTGAAAAACCAATACCAGGGACGATATTGGCCGGGTTGAAAGCGGACTGTTCGACCTCGGCAAAATAGTTTTGGGGGTTGCGATTCAGCTCTAACATACCGACCTCAATCAACGGGTAATCTCTTTTAAGCCATACCTTTGTCAGGTCGAATGGGTTGTATGGGCAGTTGGTGGTTTCTTCCTCCGGCATAACCTGGATGAAAAGGGTCCACTTTGGAAAATCCTTTTTCTCAATACTTTCATAGAGATCGCGTTGGTGGCTTTCCCGGTCCTTGCCGATGATGGCCTCGACCTCGGCATCCGTGAGATTCTTAATTCCTTGCTGAGTCACAAAATGGAACTTTACCCAGAACCGTTCATTTTGGGCATTGATAAGGCTGAAAGTGTGACTTCCGAAGCCGTGCATGTGACGGTATGAAAATGGAATCCCGCGATCACTCATAGTGATGGTCACCTGATGTAGCGCCTCAGGCAAAGATGTCCAAAAATCCCAGTTATTAAGGGCGCTACGCAGATTCGTCCGGGGATCCCGCTTTACGGCATGATTTAGATCAGGGAACTTGAGCGGATCACGCAAAAAGAAGACAGGCGTGTTATTGCCTACAAGGTCCCAGTTTCCCTCTTCTGTATAGAATTTCACGGCAAATCCGCGAATATCACGTTCTGCATCCGCGGCGCCACGCTCCCCTGCCACCGTTGAGAAACGGGTGAAGAGTTCGGTCTTCTTTCCAATCTCAGAGAAAATCTTCGCCCTGGTGTAGCGGATAATGTCGTGGGTAACAGTGAAGGTTCCATACGCCCCGGATCCCTTGGCATGCATACGCCTCTCTGGGATGACCTCACGATCAAAGTGAGCGAGTTTTTCGAGGAACCAGACATCTTGCAGCAACTGCGGTCCGCGAGGCCCAGCAGTCATCACATTCTGATTGTCAGGTACCGGCACGCCTGCATTGGTGGTCAACTTCTTCTTTTGGTCTTTCATGTTTTTTCTCCTTCCAAGTTTTGGTTTTGTGCAGCTAACATATATTCTACTGCCGATATCAGCATTATTGCATATATACAGCGTATTATACGGTAAAAAAAATGAATATTTGGTTTTCCTTCACAGTATGAAAATTTTCGATTTATTTTAATAGTTATCGCCACATGGGGATCAGGTCTCATTCTTCACTTATTTTTAATACAGTAGATACCAACTTCAGAAACATTGTGTTCTGTGACTTCAATGATATCAATATGGTCTGCCGGTTTCGCCACTTTTATTCACCTTCATTGGTCATAATGGACCTGGCAGTATGACAGAAATTGTTCATTAAACCAATTTAATGTAAACTATTTGATTTGAATGATAATTCTAATCCCAAGTCTCTCCATATCCTTGAAAAATTGTTTTGATTCAACCAAATTTGCCTGAAACCACAACCCGGGACGCCGGATATTCCCGTTCAGGTATTGCAGCAGACAGGCAACAACGGGTACGGTGGTAAGCACATACGCATCATCATGGGCAAGTTTCATGTGCATTATGCAATCTTTTTTATCCTTCAATCCCTTTGCTTCCAGTTGTAAAATGGCCTTGAAGGGCGCCTTGCTGAAATTTTTCAATCCCCATGCAAAAAGCCTGCCCATCGGTCTTTTGGCTTTGTTGCCAAACAGATTTAAGGCGACAAATGCAACAGGCATGATGAGGTAATCCGTCATCCAATTGAACCCGGAGATATAAAATCCCGTTTCTTTCAGTGCAGGAATAACATCTGGTAACATACGCATTTCTTCTAAAAACATGGGTGAGCAGTAACGTACGCCAAAGGGTTCGCCAAAATCAATTTTCGGAAATGCCATCATACTCATTTTTCCCCATTTCTTATTTTTAAATACCAGCGGATTAAAATTTTTCAATTCATCAATAAACTCCGTTGTAGTGGATTCTGAAAACTGCATTGCCTTCCAGTTCAGTTGAAATGCCCCACTGATATGGGCTGTTTCCAGCATATCGAACCGGACCGCCGCGTAACGCACCATGGCCGCCGGAACGCCGGGGTGAAATCCGCCGTCAGTGATAAAACATCGTTCCTTTTTCTCGATTTGCTCCTGCAGATCGTACAGTACAGCCAGTTTTTCCGGTGAAGAAAGCTGAATATCCATGTAGTCGGCGCCTGCCTGCAGGGCGCTGACACATACCTGGTGAACATATTTAAGGGTACTCGATGCCACCAGGATCATATCCACGCCGGCAAAGGCCGCGTCAAGGCTGTTTGTGCTTGCCGCATCGGCTTGCCGGCCTGAAACGCGGTCGGTCTGGAATTCACGGTTCAAGGCATCTGCTGTTTTATTTGCGCGGTTCAGATCTCGTCCGGAGATAACAAGCCGGACATTTGTTTCCTGCAGCAGCAGCCTGGCTATCAGAAGTCCGGCGTTGCCATAACCTCCCAGGATTAAGATTTTCTGTGCCATATTACTATTAAATGATAAGCTACCGGGTGGCCAATCTGCCCTTTGCGCTTACCGTCCTTCCCCGGCCGAATGTACGGAGCGCGTCTGTTTCAGGCTGACCGCCTGGTACACAATAATTAGCCACAATTTACTTATTTCGTATGCGCTTTCCAAACCAGCCTGCCGGTTTGGCAGTGAAGTGAAAATCCACTACTTTACATAAAAAAAGAAGGCCGGCGGGCACACGTCCTGTCCGGACCTTTGTGTTTTGTTATTTATTTACAAAAAGGAGGGTATTATGAAAACTAAAATTACCGTTTTATTGATTTTTGCATCACTGAATTTATCTGGCCAAAACGTCAATGGCCTTACTTCGAATCTGGGGAATTTGTATCAACTATCGAATGCCGAAACCCGCTCGATAAGTCCCGAGAACTTCACCGGAGAAAAAGGCAGGGGAGGTATGGCCACCCTTGAAGAAGGAAGCGCGGCCCATGCCGCCAGGGATCTGGGCCAGGGCTGGAAAGTAAATCCATTCATCCGGATTAAAGCAGGTGAAACGTTTACGCTTGCAGAAATATCGGGTCCCGGCGCGATACAGCACATCTGGATGACGCCTACGGGAAACTGGCGGTATTCGATATTGCGCATATACTGGGATGATGAAACAGAGCCTTCCGTGGAGGTTCCCGTAGGTGATTTCTTTGCCGCGGCCTATAAATACAAACAAATTTCTTCCTTAGCGGTTTGTGTTAACCCGGGAAGTGCATTCAACAGCTATTGGGTCATGCCGTTCAGAAAAAAATGCAGAATCACGATGCAAAACCTGGATGAAAGTGAAATGCGGTTGTATTATCAGATCGACTATTCGCTTACCGAAATACCGGAGAGCGCCGCCTATTTTCATGTGCAGTTCCGGAGAGTAAATCCGCTGCCGTATAAAGAAGTATATACCATCGTAAACGGCATCAAGGGACAAGGCCAGTTTGTAGGCTGTTATTTGTTCTGGCAGTCGAACAACATAGGCTGGTGGGGCGAAGGGGAGATTAAATTTTATATCGACGGCGACAACAAATTTCCTACCATCTGCGGCACCGGCACGGAAGACTATTTTTGCGGATCGTATAATTTTGAGAACAGGGAAACCGGGACATACCAGGATTTTACGACGCCTTACACCGGGTTTCATGTATTCAGGCCGGACGGATCATACGATTCTCAGACCCGGTTCGGGATGTACCGGTGGCATATTACAGACCCCGTGCGGTTCAAAAAAGACATGAAAGTCACCATCCAGGCGCTGGGCTGGAGAAGCGGTGGCCGGTATCTGCCGCTGCAGGACGACATTTCATCGGTTGCATTCTGGTATCAGGCCGAGCCGCATGTCAGATTCCCAGCATTGCCGGACAAAGACTACCTGGAAATCAGGTGATTAAAGAAAACATACGGATAATGATTGATATGGGATAAGGCAAAAGGGTATCCTATTATTATTCATCCCGCTCAGTCACTACAAATGACTAAATGCTATGCAAAATAGTCATTTCATGTAAGTTGAATTTGTTTATGGGGACCTCAGCATGACGCTGCGTATTGATTGTCTGACGGTATTGAATTGCTGCTTTATCAGATGGCATCCGAAGAAAACGGATACCTCCAAAAACTGAAAAGGAGGGCGTTCCATGCCGGCCTGCTGCGGGAGTCAAACGTATTGTGGATGCGATTGATAGTCCGTGGCTGCAGGTGACGCTTGACACGGGTAATTTTCTTGAAGAACCCTATGATCAACTGGAGATGCTTGCACCCCAAACCTGTCTGGTGCAGGCAAAAACCTATTTCGGTGGCGGGAAATGGTACGAACTGGAACCCGATTACACACGGATTGGCCGGATCATGCGTGATCACAACTACCGCGGATACATTTCATTGGAATTTGAAGGGAATGAATCGCCGGATTTGGCTATACCGAAGAGCCTGGAAGTTTTGAGGGAGGCATTTTACTTTGAATTGTGAGAGGTGCGTTACGTTTGGTAATTACGCTAACACCGCTCAGTGCCACTTCGATAGAAGGGCACTGAGCATTTTGCTACATCGGTTCGCCACAATCCAGCGAACGCGACCGCACACCTGCCCGGTTGGACTCCTGTGACGCAATGAGTACGGAAATGCTGTGCTCCCGCCTGATTACATGGAGCTAATGCCCTTGCAGCATGGAGCATTGATTTCATGCCAGAAAACCCTTACGGGTGACCACACGACAGGCATGGAATGGCATGGTTGGTCAGTCAGCTCGGTTGCAGTGTTGGGTTGATAGATTCGTTCATTACCAGGCTTATCTAACTGACTTTGCCATAAGTGTAGTTTGTATCCTGAAACTGGATGGTTAAGAAAAGATAGCTATAATACCTTTCCGGTTGACGTAAAACCAATGATTAAATTGTTATATTTACTATTAATAGAAATTTGAATTATGGATATAGCAACAAAATATAAGATTGTGGCGAAAATCATAAATAGCAATGATGAGGGTTTATTGAGTGCTATCAAATCGCTTTTGAAGATAGATGAGAGTGATTTTTGGGATGATTTGAATGCCATAGATAAAGCCGCTATTGATGAAGGTTTAGAACAGTTGGATAGTGGTGACCATGTATCTCATGAATCAGTGAACAAAGAGATCAAAAAACGGTTCAACTTTTAAATGGGGTTACATATTCGTTTTTCACTTCGTGCAAGACATGAAGAAATTGAATTATTGGAATACATTGTGAAAGAATATGGTCTGCAAAAAGCCAAAGAAATATATAAAAGGATAGAATTTATACTGGATCAGATATCGAACATGCCGGAAATGTATCCGGCTTCTTCGTTAAAAACCGGTCTTCGAAAATGTGTATTTAGTAAGCAAACAAGCATTTATTATCGTGTTACTGTTGATTTTATTGAAATTATTAGTTTCAGGGATAATCGAAAAAATCCTGATACTATTTTTGATCAAAAAAATAGATTATAATAGATTGATTTAACCCAAAATTGCTACTGTTTTCTGATTTAAAATGCTCATCATGAATGAGTGGGATTGTTCTCTAATCCCCAGATTGAGCTGGCGTATAAGCTGGGTATCCCGACCATGCGCCTGAATACCGGGCGGTGGGGGACCACCG
>QIDJ01000152.1 GCA_003228395.1 Flammeovirgaceae bacterium | reverse complement strand
AATCATATATCAAGTAATTACTAAGCTGCTTAAAATTAAATGATTGAACTGAAAATAGTCATATTTATCATTTTTAATTACAGGGAATCAATAGAATAAAAACAATTATATATTATCCGTCATGAAATATTACCACAGAAATCGAAATTTAACCTGCAAATTTACAGCCATACCATCATGCTGGTTTGTAAGATCGGGGTCTGTTTCTTTTATCTTTATCAATGTGTACATGAGCCCTGAAATTCGAATTTAAAAACCCCGGAAGCTATCGCCTTCGGGGTAAATTAACTTTAAGCTGTAATTCCCTTTTTTACTTTACTTTCTGCACCACTGCTTTGAAAGCCTTCGGGTGATTCATTGCAAGGTCGGCCAAAACTTTTCTGTTAAGATCAATTTTAGCTTCCTTTAGCTTACCCATGAGTTGTGAGTAAGTCAGTCCTTCTTCCCGTGCTCCCGCATTAATTCGCTGGATCCATAGTTTACGAAACTCTCTTTTACGAACTCTTCGATCCCTGTACGCATAGGTCCATCCTTTTTCAATGGCATTTTTAGCTACGGTCCATACATTTTTTCTACGTCCCCAATAGCCTTTGGCAAACTTGAGGGTCTTTTTTCTTTTTGCCCTCGCTGCTACTGTGTTTACTGATCTTGGCATAACATTTTACGTTTTTTGATTATTGGCGTTCCATGTTTCAGGACTCTTAGTGGCCACTAACCGGGTTAAACATTTTTTAAACCATCAGGCATTTATTCATTCAAATTCTCAGCATTTTTCTAACCCTGCCTTCATCAGACTTGTGAACAAGTCCGGATTTGGTAAGGTTGCGTTTTTGCTTTGTTTCCTTTTTTGTAAGGATATGGCTTTTAAACGCATGCTTTCTTTTGATCTTGCCTGTGCCGGTAAGCTTGAATCGCTTCTTCGCCCCGGATTTCGTTTTAACTTTTGGCATTACTATGATTTTACAATTAAGCTATAGGTAATTTTGTCTTATTCCGGCACATTTATTTGCCGGTTTTGGGTGCAACAATCAGAAACATCCGCTTTCCTTCCAATTTTGGCATCATCTCCACTTTGGCATAATCCTCCAGCTCCTGGGCAAAACGCAAAAGAAGGATTTCGCCTCTTTCTTTGAAAACTATCGTACGGCCAACAAAATGTACGTAAGCTCTCACTTTTGCACCATCCTTAAGGAAATTGATTGCATGTTTTAATTTAAAATTGAAGTCATGATCATCTGTATTGGGCCCGAAGCGTATTTCTTTGACAATAGTCTTGTGTGCTTTGGCCTTTATTTCCTTTTGTTTTTTCTTATACTCGTATTTAAACTTTGAATAATCAATTACGCGACAGACAGGCGGATCTGCTTTTGCCGATACTTCCACAAGGTCGAGTCCTTCCTCCTCAGCAATTAAAAGCGCCTTGCGTAACGGATAAATACCCTGTTCAACATTATCTCCGACCAACCTTACTTCGGCTGCTTCAATTTTATTGTTTACTTTGAAAGGTTCTTCTTCGCGACCTCTCCGGCCTGACCGGCCTCTGCCTCTGTATCTCCTGATTGTTACCTCCTTTTTTGGGTTTTAAAATAAGGCTGCAAATATCACTAATTTCGAATTAAATCAAAAGGTTGAAGTTTCTTTTCGGAACATTGTAATAAAGTCTTCCAGCGTATAACTTCCTTTATCGCCTTCACGATGCCTTCGAACACTCACCTGCCTGTTATTTTCTTCTTTTTCACCTACAATAAGCATAAACGGAATCTTCTGAAGCTCGGCATCTCTGATCTTCCGTCCTATTTTTTCATCACGGTCGTCTAAAATTCCGCTTATACCTGTAGCTTTCAGTTTTTCGTACACTTTATGGGCGTAGTCGCCAAATTTTTCAGAGATCGGTAGAACAGCAATTTGATCCGGAGCAAGCCATAGAGGAAAATTACCTGCGCAATGTTCGATCAGCACGGCAATAAACCGTTCCAGCGAACCAAATGGCGCACGATGGATCATAACCGGACGATGACGCTGATTATCAGCCCCTACATATTCCAGATCGAACCTTTCCGGCAGGTTGTAATCTACCTGTATGGTGCCCAATTGCCAGTTTCTTCCAATCGCATCACGTACCATAAAATCCAGCTTAGGTCCATAAAATGCTGCTTCGCCAATAACCGTCACCGTTGCCAGACCTTTTTCCTCAGCTGCCTCCTGAATTTCTTTTTCTGCACGATTCCAAAGTTCATCCTCTCCCATGTACTTTTCCATATCATCCGGATCCCGAAGCGATATCTGGGCAGTATAATCATTAAATCCAAGTGATTTAAATACATGCAACACCAGGTCAATTACCTTCTTGAATTCATCCTTCACCTGGTCCGGCCTGCAAAAAATATGCGCATCATCCTGTGTAAATCCCCTTACACGGGTAAGGCCGTGTAGTTCCCCATGTTGCTCATAACGGTACACCGTTCCAAACTCCGCATAACGGACAGGCAACTCTTTGTATGACCGGGGCCTTACTTTGTATATCTCACAATGATGCGGACAGTTCATAGGTTTGAGCATAAACTCCTCGCCATCGTGCGGGGTTTGAATCGGCTGAAAGGAATCGCCGCCATATTTATCGTAATGGCCTGATGTAATGTAAAGTTCTTTGCTCCCGATATGTGGCGTTGCCACCGGTTCATAACCAGCTTTAACTTGTGCATCTTTCATGAAATTTATAAGACGCTCTCTTAAAACGGCTCCTTTGGGAAGCCACAATGGCAGCCCCATCCCTACTTTTTCAGAAAAAGCAAATAATTCAAGTTCCCGTCCCAGCTTACGGTGATCACGTTTTTTTGCTTCTTCGAGTTTTTCGAGGTATTCTTTCAGCTCCTTTTGTTTCGGAAATGTGATGCCGTATATACGAGTTAACTGTTTCCTCTTTTCATCTCCGCGCCAGTATGCGCCGGCAACATTCAGCAGCTTAATGGCTTTGATAAAGCCTGTATCCGGTAAATGTGGCCCCTTGCAAAGATCTGTAAAGTCACCCTGCTTATAAAATGTGATTTCGCCATCCTGAAGGTCCTCAAGCAATTCCAGTTTATACGCATCTCCCTTCTCACGAAAAAATTCTATCGCATCCTTTTTGCCTATTTCTTCCCGGAAATATTCATTTTTTTGCCTGGCAAGTTCCTGCATTTTTTGCTCCACCTGTTCAAGCTCATCAGAGCTGAATTCCATGTCGCCAAAATCAACATCGTAGTAAAATCCGTTTTCAACAGGAGGTCCTATACCGAATTTTATTCCGGGATAAAGGCTCTCCAGCGCTTCGGCCATCAGATGTGCAGATGAGTGCCAGAATGCATATTTTCCACCTTCGTCATTCCATGTCAGCAGGTAAATTTCAGCATCTCTATTGATATGCCTGGAAGCATCCCATAGCTCATCATTTACCTTTACAGCAAGCACATTTCTTGCAAGTCCTTCGCTGATGCTCCGGGCAATATCCAAACCCGTAACTCCTTTTTTATATACCTTTTTGCTCCCATCGGGAAGGGTAATATTTATTTTTTCCTCACTCATTAAATAGTATAAATTAAGACGCTTTTGTTTACACCGCAAATATGCAACAAATCCCGGCAGACAGCAACCTAACAAGGATTTCAGACATCGTTGACGAAATGGATAATCATAAAACAAATTGAAAACTGATTTTTACACCAAAATCACTTACCCTCGGGTCATCCCTGTAAGTAAGCCGGTGAAAAAAATCAACCCGTCCAATCCTGAATATATTTTCTACACCATAGCCCAATTCAACATAAGGAACACGCGGGTCAAGCCATTTAAACGGATATAACGTGATACCGAAAATATCTTTCGGTGGTATGATATCCAGGTTTTCCTGCCGCAGATCACCCCATAGAATATTAGCATTAGCCACCAGCCTCCATTTGAGCTTTTTCATCAGCGGGATGCGGTTAAGAATGCGGCCCTGGAAATTATGGTTATACCTTAAGGCGACATACTGATCGCTCGTGAATTCGGAAAAATTCATAAGGTTATAGGCAAAACTGAAATAAAACGGGGATTCATTTCCAATGTAGTTTTTGAGTAATGGATAAGGCAACTGACCGAAAATATAACCTCCGGTAAGCTGAAGCCTGGCTGTACCTAATGCGCCCATCTTTTGATTTTTCACAATTTTTAATTCCAGTTTGTGATAAGAAAAATCACTTTCAAGGGCATTTTTTATCCCGATGGTGTATCGAAAAGTAATCGCCGGCGACCTGACCGAACCCAGACTTATACGTTCGTTGTCGTTGATCACAAATAGCTCATCGCGTGCGTACCGGGTTTCAAACCCAACTTCGGTAATGTTCATATTGCTTTGCAGTGTTGGATCTACCGAATCCGGATTTTTAAAATACTCAAAATCATATAAGGGTTCGAAATAACCATTCTTTAAAAATACTTTCTGTGTAAGGCCGGCGCCGATCTGGCTTTCAAAATAAATACGGTTCGTATAGCTTAAAAAAGGTTTGGTAAACTCTCCAAACCGCGTATAGGCATAAAGTAAACTGTTAAATGGGATGTCATTAGTGAGTATAAACACCTGATCAATTTCTTTCCGGGTTTCCACTCCGATCTTGGTCCATGGTTTCCTGTTAATCAGGTACTCTGCAGCGATTGTGTACTTCCATGCTTCATCCCCGAATCCGTACCCTACCGTACCTTTAAAGATCCATTTACGGCTGAAATTCATATTGGTGCGCATCCCATATCCAAGACGGAAACCTTCGATATTGTTAGCCGCATACCCCACCACCCAGGGCCCAAGATCGAATTTACCAATCTTGTAGTAGCCACTAACAACAAACTTTGTCAAATCCGTTGCCGTTTTTACTGCCGGAATGGTTTTTAACGTATCAATCATCTGAAACACATTTATCTCCGTTGACGAAAGTGAATCATGACGGTGTTGTGACCAGTAATATTCATCAAACATTCTTACATCTTCATCCATTACCAAAGGCAGACGGTAAAATGAATCTTCATGAGGCACATTCACTTTAATATCTTTCACCGATACATAAAATTTTGTCAATATTCCGGCCATATCATTCGTAACCTCACCGACATCAACTAAAACACGCGTTTTTACAGGCATCCAGGCACCAGCCGTCGTTGGCTCAAGTTCCTGCTTGATCTTTATTTTTTCTATCCAGTTTAAATTGGCTTTCCGGTCAATTGACAAATCCACCTGTTTCAGTGCATACGTTTTTTTGTCAATCCAGATTGTTCCCCTGAAAGCCAGGTCGTGTTCCCGTTTTGGAAATACATCGAGCCTGTAGCAGTAATAATCACCCAGGTACACACTATCCTTAAGTTCATACTCGTAGTTGGCTTTCCAGCCGTCAGCGATGGGTGATATAAACTCTTTTTCAACGATGTTCAGCCAGTTTTGATAAAAATTATACTCCTGAAATGTAGAACCGATTACCTGTGAAGTCAGCGTACCATCAGTAATGCCAATACCCGACATTTTTGTCTTAATAATGTTTTCGTACCTGAAACGGGGGTTCTTTTTATAATAAAATTCCGAAATGGCTTCTGAAATAAAAATGGGTAATACGGGTTTACCGTTTTCACCGGCGATCACTTCAATACTATCGAGCACCTGGGAAATCTGGCGCATAATTTCATTATTCTGTCTGAATTTCTCTGACAAGTTGTCAATATCTACCTCGATCTTGGTGTAGGTTTCATACTCATAGGCATCAAGATTACGTTTGTCGTTTTTGCTTTTATTTTTGATCACATTCCTCATGATCGGAAATGCCGGATTTTCACCTGCGAAAAAAACCACCTCCTGCAGATTCACGATATCTTCCTGAAGCTGAAAATTAATAATGGCCGGTTCAGATGATAAAATGAATGGAATTTCCTGTGTGATATAGCCAATATAGGAAGCAATCAGTGTGTCGCCCGGAGTCGTAGTAGTAGTCAGTTCATAATAACCCTGAAAATCGGTAGTGGCTCCGGTGGTTGAATTTTTGAAATATATATTGGCAAATGGCACCGGATCGCCGTTATCAGCATCAATTACCTTTCCGCGAATAATGTGTCTGGTCTGACCAACAATATCTGAAGCAGAAACCAGGAGCAGGACGCATATAAAACATAGATATAGTTTATTTGTCATTTAAGCTTGGATCGGCCCTTATTTACTTGCGGATGAATATTTCAGAATACGTCAAAACAGCTTAAATAGTTCCCGTTCAGAGGTATTCCTTCTTTCCGAGATGATGAGGTGTTTTTTTAAATATATACAAATCAATTACGGCAAGAGGCCTGGCTACTATTTCCCGTAAAGTCATCGGTACGGAACCAGGAAAAGATATGTCATCGGCCACAATGGCCACTGCATTAACGGCATAGTATTCACTAATAAACAATGCCCGGTAGGTGTGAAACCGTTGGGTGATAATGGTAACGCTGTCCTGCCCGAATATTTCTTTGCTGCGCACTACTGAATCCAGTGTACGGAACCCGGCATAATCGAGTGTAATGTCATCTTCAGGCACATCCTGTGCCAGTAATGCCGTTTTCATTTGGAGTGGTTCATTATAATACCTGGTGTGGTTATCTCCGCTTAAAATGATATGCTTGATTTTACCTTTATGATACAACATGGCTGCCGTTTTGATCCTCGATATAAAATACGGGTTTTCCTTTCCAGACTTTAGTTTGTGAGTTGTTCCCAGTACTAAACCGACTTTATTTGAAGGAATACACTCAAAATCTTCAAATACACGGTTGCTGGTAGAACGCACTATCCACACATTTAAAGTGAGAATAAACAGAAAAGCAGTACCAACAACGCCTGCCATTGCTTTAACTAACCAACCAGGTACTTGCATACGAAAAAATATTACTTGTGCATATCGAAAAAATCCTTTTCCAGAAGCGCCGATTTTTTTATTACTTTTTTGTACCAGGCCAACCGTAATTCAGCCGTCTGAGCCTCATCCAATCCCCAGTTTAAATCTGAAGCAGCGAGTTTGTTTGTGAATTCATACAAACATAAAGCCACGCTAACCGAAATATTGAAACTACCGGTAAATCCATGCATTGGAATATGTATAGCTTCATCCATTTGATTTAACAACTTATCCGAAAGCCCTATCATTTCGGTACCAAAAAAAAGTGCAACCGGCGACTCCAGCTTATATTCATTCACCGGAATGCTGCTATCGTCAGGTGTTGCTGCTACGAGCCGGTATCCTCTGTTTTTCAATTTACGAATACACTTGCCCGTGTTGTCGTCTTGCTCTTTATTGTACCGGTACAAACTGATCCATTTTGATGACCCGCGCGTAACTCCCGGATTCAATTGGCAGGCATTTCTTTGTTCTACTACATGTAAATCCTGGATTCCGAAACATTCACAGCTTCTTATTACGGCGCTTGTATTATGAGGATTGTATATATCTTCCAGAACAACGGTAATATATCGTGTCCTTTTACCAAGTTTTTCTTCGATCAGTGATTTTTTATTATCGCTGATAAATTCTCCAAGGTAGTTAATCAGATTGCGCTTTTCATCCCGGTTCATTTTATTGTTTCCTAAAAGTCCAGTTCAATGGTGGTGCCGATACCAAATGTTTCATTTCCATTATCTCTGCCTTTACTTTTTTTTTCGGTTTTACTTTCTTTTTTTGATTTCTCCATTTCTTCCTTTCGCTTTTCCCTGGTAACTTTTTTGCCAACATCAACCGTTCTGATTCCTTTTTTACTGCTTTCGAAATTCGTTTCGGTTTGCTCAAGCCAGATTTTTTTCACTTTGTGTGATGTCAGCCTGTTGCCCGTTGCTTTCCATCCTTTTACATCTATGATATCCGAAAGGGTGATCGTTTCTTTTGTTTTGGTCCGTTCTTTCCCTTTTATCACCTCCAATTCGACCACAGGATTTGCTGCCAGCGTAACAACTTCGAGCTTGCTTCCCTGGTTTTCGCTTATAAAGCCAAACGGCTTATTGGTGGTTTGTGTTTCGATCCTGAATCGTTTTACAAAATGTTGTTTGGTTTCGCCGTCATAATAGACGGCCGATACAACCAGATCCGGATCAAATCTGCCAATCCATACTATTTTTTCCTGCTCGTAGCGATTAGTAAGCTCGTAACCGGTAAGCATATACGTGCCATCCCGCAATACAGCCAGTATTTTGTCCTCCCTGTTAAATGTACCTATAAAAACGCCTCTTTCATCCTTATTTAACCTACCCACTGACTCATCATACCAAATATCAAGACCGCTCAGGGTCGAAATGCCTTCGGATTTAATCTCAACTTTCCGCACCGGATACTTTGTCAGAATATTGCCACCTGCTCCCCGGCCTTTTACCTCCAGTGCGCTGAAATCAAAGTCGAAAACTTTCTTTCTTGCTTTACAGCCTGCGGTAAGCTTTACGGTTATTACTTCTGCTTCACCGTTTGGATTAGCCGACAGGTAAAGCATTTTTGAACCACTGTGTCCTTTTGTTAAATCGTATTCTTTATCACGGGTGATGGCCAGCACATTAAACCGCTTAACCATGGTCTTTCCCGAGTTGCCATCAACATACACCGCGTTGTAAACCATACGTTCATCCCCCTTTTTCCATACACCGGCATACATAATGTTTTTCCCCATAAACATCTTGTCTGATATACGCGAAACCATACATTTCCCATCTCTTCGCATTACAAGAATGTCGTCGATATCAGAACAATCGGCTATGTATTCATCTTTTTTTAACCCGTAACCAACAAAGCCGTCAGCACGGTTTATATAGAGCTTTGCATTGTTAGCCGCAACGATGGTGGATGAGATTTTTTCAAACGATTTGATTTCCGTTTTCCGTTCCCTGCCCTTTCCGTATTTTTCAAGTAAGTTCTTAAAATAACTGATGGCATACCCCGTAATGTCGGCGAGGTACCTCTTAACTTCTTCAAGCTCTGCCGCCAGCTTATTCAAAGCTTCGTCGGCCTTTAAGGCATCGAATCTTGAAATCCGTTTGATTTTAATCTCTGTAAGTCTTACAATATCATCCTCCGTGATTTCGCGATAAAAATCACTTTTAAAAGGTTCCAGTCCTTTGTTAATCGCGTCAATAACAGACTCCCAGGTTTCACACTCCTCGATATCACGGTAAATACGGTTTTCAATAAATATTTTTTCAAGACTTGAAAAAAGTATTTTTTCCATTAATTCCTCCTGGCGGATTTCAAGCTCGCGCGTAAGAAGATCAACGGTTTGTTCCGTGTTAAATCTGAGAATTTTATTTACCGAAAGAAATTGTGGTTTGTCGTCCACAATTACGCATGCATTGGGTGAAATAGAGATTTCACAATCTGTAAACGCATACAGCGCATCGATCGTGATATCAGGCGACTGCCCCGGAGCCAGGGTGATCAATATCTCCACATCACGTGCGGTATTGTCAACAACGTGTTTGATTTTAATCTTGCCCTTATCATTTGCTTTTATTATCGATTCGATCAGGCCGGTGGTAGTAGTGGAGAAAGGGATGTCGCATATAATGAGTGTCTTCTTATCAACCTGTTCAATTTTTGCCCGTACTTTTACCCTGCCCCCGCGGAGTCCTTCATTATATTCAGAAAAGTCGGCCTGGCCACCGGTTGGGAAGTCAGGATATAACCTGGATTTTTTACCTTTTAGTATGTCGATAGACGCTTTTATCAGTTCGATGAAATTGTGCGGCAGCACCCGGGTTGACAAACCAACTGCAATTCCTTCCACACCCTGTGCCAGTAACAGCGGAAACTTAACGGGCAACGTAACGGGTTCTTTTTTACGACCGTCATAAGAGAGCTGCCATGTTGTGGTTTTAGAATTAAAAACCACTTCCAACGCAAATTTTGAAAGGCGGGCTTCAATATACCTGGGTGCTGCGGCGCTATCGCCCGTACGTATATCGCCCCAGTTACCCTGCGTTTCGATGAGCAGGTCTTTCTGGCCCATGTTAACCATGGCATCTCCTATAGACGCATCACCGTGCGGATGATATTGCATGGTTGCTCCGATGATGTTGGCCACCTTGTTAAAACGGCCGTCATCCATCACTTTCATTGCATGCATGATTCTGCGCTGCACTGGCTTAAGCCCGTCTTCAATCGCAGGAACAGCTCTTTCTAAAATAACATACGACGCATAATCAAGAAACCAGTCCTGATACATTCCGGATACAGGCTTTACATCGTGTAACGGATCATCTTCAGGTAGCTCCCTGCCATTATGTTTATTATTATCTTCATTCATCCCACAAGCTCTTTTTCCGGTTTTTCCACGATAACATCCTTTTCAACGCGTAATTTATCTATGATAAAATTCTGTCGGTCAGGAGTATTCTTGCCCATATAAAATGATAAAAGTTTTTCGACACTCGTGTTTTCCTGAAGAATAATAGGTTCCAGCATTATGTTTTCACCAATAAACCCGCCAAACTCATCAGGTGAAATTTCACCAAGCCCTTTAAACCGTGTAATCTCGGTTTTGCCACCAAGTTTACGTATGGCATCCTGTTTTTCCGATTCATTATAACAGTAAATGGTTTCTTTTTTATTCCTTACCCGGAATAAGGGTGTCTCAAGAATGAACACATGCCCCTGTTTTACAAGTTCAGGGAAATACTGCAGAAAAAATGTGAGTAAAAGCAACCGGATGTGCATGCCATCTACATCTGCATCCGTAGCGATCACTATTTTCTGGTATCTGAGATCCTCAATGCCATCTTCAATATTCAACGCATGTTGCAATAAATTGAATTCTTCATTTTCATAAACCACTTTTTTAGTGAGGCCAAAACTATTTAGAGGCTTGCCGCGCAAACTGAACACGGCCTGGATTTGCACATCCCTTGCTTTGGTTATTGATCCACTGGCTGAATCGCCCTCGGTGATGAATATCATGGTTTCTTCCCGCTTATCCCCTTTTTTATCATTCAGGTGAATTCGGCAATCACGAAGCTTCTTATTATGAATGTTTGCTTTTTTGGCACGGTCGTTGGCCAGTTTCTTTATACCGGCAATTTCTTTACGCTCCCTTTCCGACTGCATAATACGTTTTAGCACTGCATCTGCTGTATCAGGAAATTGGTGCAGGTAATTGTCCAGCTCCTTCTTTACAAATTCAATGACATGCGTGCGAATCGATGGCGCATCGGGCCCTAACGTTTGGGACCCGAGTTTTGTTTTTGTCTGTGACTCAAACACAGGCTCCTGTACCCGTATTGCTAT
>QIDJ01000124.1 GCA_003228395.1 Flammeovirgaceae bacterium | reverse complement strand
GGTGATCCCGAAGCACAGGCCGTATTACCGAGGATAAAGACCGACTTTGTAGAACTTCTCACAGCCACTGCCAATGGAACGCTTTCTGCCATTAACGTTGAATTTGATGCAGAAGCGGCAGTTACCGTAGTGCTTGCTTCAGAAGGATACCCCGGTAGCTACGAGAGAGGGCAACCTGTTGCCGGCCTGGACGATACTATTGCCGGACTTGTATTTCATGCGGGTACGATAAATAAAGAAGGCACTATTCGAACTAACGGAGGACGTGTGCTGGCTGTAACCGGTCGTGGCCCTGATGTAGCTGCTGCACGGAAAACAGCCTATCAGAGCCTCGAAAATATAACCTGGAAAGGAAGGCAGTACCGGAAAGATATTGGCGATGACATTCTTTCAATGATGTAATTATTTAATTTTAATTTCATATTCGTTATCTTTCAGCATTTTAACCTGTAAATAGGTTTAAGCATAAATATATCAGAAAAGGATTTATAACCTAATGTATAGAATGATTAAATGATTAAATGATTAAATGATTAAATGATTAAATGAGTTGTTCTACGTGCACATCCGGAGATTTGCTGATAGCTGAAGGCTGTAAGAACAACGGCGGGTGTTCGACCGGCGGGTGCAACAAGCTGAATACGTTTGACTGGTTATCAGATATGGACCTGCCTCCGTACGAAGTCTTTGATGTTGTGGAGGTCAGATTTAAATCTGGTAGAAAGGATTTCTTTCGTAATACATTGAAACTTGACGTGACCTGTGGAGATGCCTTGATCCTGGATGTACCGAATGGCCATCATCTTGGCTTTGTGGCCATGCAGGGTGAACTGGTAAGGTTGCAAATGATAAAGAAAGGGATTGCAGATGATGAAAATATAAGGCAGATATACCGGAAAGCCAGCCTGAAGGATCTTGAAAAATACCAAACCATCAAGAACCGCGAAATACCTACCCTTTACAGAACCAGGGAATTAATTGAGGAGCTGAAACTTGAAATGAAACTCTCTGATGTAGCGTTTCAGGCCGACAACACGAAGGCAACATTTTATTATTCGGCAGATGAACGTGTGGACTTCAGAGAGCTTATTAAAGTGCTGGCATCCGAATTTAAAATACGTGTAGAAATGAGGCAGATAAGTCTGAGACAGGAAGCCGGTATGCTGGGTGGTATCGGATCATGCGGCAGAGAACTTTGTTGTTCTACCTGGCTGTCAGATTTTAAATCTGTGACAACAGGGGCAGCACGATATCAGAACCTTTCACTCAATCCCTCAAAACTTTCCGGCCAATGCGGCAGGCTGAAATGCTGCCTGAATTACGAACTGGAAACCTACATGAATGCGCTTGAAGATATTCCTACACTGGAAGGTCCTCTCCTGACTTTGCGCGGACAAGCTACACTGCAGAAAACGGATATATTCAGAAAACTGATGTGGTTCGGGTTTGAGGGCGAAGCAAGCTGGCATGCCATAGATACCGCCAGGGTAATGGAAATACTGGAAATGAACAAACGGGGCGAAAGACCATCAGATCTGCATGAGGACATCGATTCGAAACTGGAGATTGCACGGGCCATCAATACCGATCTTGAGCAACTCGACAGAAAATACAGGAATAAAACCAGAAACTCCAGAAAGAAGTATAATAGTAAAAGAAGGAAGAAAAACAAGCGGTAAATTCACGGTATTTATGAATAAAATAATCTGGCTTTTTGCAGCCGTTGTACTTTTATCAGGGTGTGATTCAGGCAGAGTTTATGAAGACAATATAGACTTACAAGACAGAATATGGAGTACCCCCGATATTAAAACGTTTGATTTCCATATTGCCCATTCCGGGCTGCATTACAATTTATATCTCAATTTGCGTAACACATCCGAATACCCGCACTATAATATTTACATCAGGTACTCCCTGAAAGACAGCCTCCGGAAAGATTTAAAATCAGATTTGATAAATATTAATTTATTTGATCCGAAAACGGGATTTCCCAATGGAAAAAGCAGCGCCGGAGATATTTTTGAGCACCAACAATTGATATTGGATAAGTTTACTTTCCCTGATTCAGGAAAATATGCCATGTCGTTTCAGCAATACATGCGGTACGACAGTCTGCCTGAGATAATATCCGTAGGATTGCGGGTTGAAAAGGCAGATTCCAAAAATTAAATCAACTAATACCACCTTTATTTCGCAGTCAGGATTAAGTTGTAGTTGTATTGCTGTTGATAAACCACAATAAATTTTCATTTACCTTCTCTGCATCGAGCCAGTACATCCGGCTGTGAACTTCTGTGAAATTCCAGTTTTTTTCAGAGAGTGTAAATGGCGTATAAACGTAGGCCTCCTTTACCGAAATGGACTGATAATACAGGTCGTCGTCTGTTAAAATAAGCCCGATATAATCCTGGCCTTTTCTTACGGTGAGATCCGCAAAAGGCATCTCATCCAGAATTTCAATATCCCCGATTTTATCGATCGCCGTTTTTGAAATCTTAGATTTAAGATACCACATGGGGCTGTGCCTGGAAGCATCCCTTTGAAAAGCCTTGTAATTGCCTTTCGAAACTTCGAGGGCATAACTTAAATAGGCCTTTAGAAGTTTGGGGCCCTCATTTTTTGCTTCCTCTACTTTTAGTTGATTCGGATAAATACTGCTGACAATATAGATTTTCTCCCGTGCCCTCGAAATAGCCACATTCAGGCGGTTTTCGCCACCCACTGCATTCAAACTCCCGAATTGCATGATCAGGCGGCCGCTTTGATCTTCGGCGTATGCGGTTGAAAAAATGATGATATCACGTTCATCACCCTGTACATTTTCAATATTCTTCACAAATACGGATCCGGATAGCATTACCCCGCTTTCCGTCATTCTTTCTTCAAGAATATCCATAATGAGATTTTGCTGCCGGGCATTAAATGTGACCACCCCTACCGATTTATCAGGCGTGCCGCTTTGAATTTTGAAAACAATATCAGCTACTTTTAGCGCTTCCTCCCTGTTGGTGTTATTCTCCCAGACCCCATTTACCTTCAAATATTCGATCCCGGGCTGGTGCATATTGGCTATTTTTTTATCCGGAAGCATACTGAGTTTTCCTTCGTAGAAATGGAAATTGCTGAAATCAATAAGATCCAGCGACCTGCTCCGGTAATGTCCTTTAAGTTGTACGTTCATCAGATATGGTGATGCCAGCTCAAGCAACGAATCGATTTCCAGAACAGGTTCGTCCGTTTCTTCTTCCTCCCACCTGATCTGGTAGAGGTCATTAGGGCGCAACTGTTTGGAGTCGCCGGCAATCACAATCTGTTTTCCACGGTACATGGCGGGAATTCCTTTTTCAGCAAAACATTGCGACGCCTCGTCAAATATTACGATATCGAATAACTGCTGCATGGGGAAAATAGCAGAGACAGACTCCGGAGAGGCCATCCAGCAGGGTAACAAATCAAACAACTCGTGGTGGAAGGCGGCAATAAGCTTGCGTACCGGCCATACCCTGCGCTTTTTAGTAACCTGATGAAGGAGGTCACGATAGGTAACCATATTGTTGAGCCGGTTGTATTCCACTTCATAGTATGATCTCTCCCGGGCCTTAATCAAAAGTATGTCTTCGCTTGCCTCATGCTTTTTTTCTACTGCCTGCTGCAGATCGCGTACCATCCGGATAAACTTGCCCGAAGCAGTGGATCGCAGGATGGGATATTTCGCTTCAATATGGTCTATCCAGGCCATTCTGAGGCTGTTCTGAAATAATACTTCTGCTTCCATCTCAAGTTCATCCTGCATGTCATAAAGTTTTCCAAGCACCTCCAGTTCATAGGATTTAAGCCCGTCAATAAGTTTATCATATTCGCACAACGCATCGAAATCCCGGTTCAGCGCCTCTGACATCCGGTAAGCTAATGAATCATCTGCTGTTAATCTGGAGATTTGCGTAGCGGTAAAATACTGCAACCACTTGTTGCGGTGTTCGATTACGGTATCAATTACTGCAAACATCTGTTCTACTTTTCCCAGAAACTCATCGTACAGCAAGGTGTTTATCCGAAAAAAATTCTTGAAATTCCGGATTGCATTGAAAATCTCCTTTGCTTTCAAGGCTTGTTTCTGCAGATGAAACCAGGTCTGGAAATTCACTTTTTTATAATCTTCAGGAAGGACCTCCACCCAGGTTTTTTCACGCAGTTTGGTAAGGTTATGTTCAAGGTTCAGGCGGTTATCCATTTTTTCAATCAATGCCTTGAAGCCTTTTTTATCGTTGCTCAGCCGGTTGGCAACCAGTACCCGCTTGATGAGATACTTGTCTTTCCCAAACAGCATCCATTTCAGGAAAGGGATAAGGCGTTTTTTCGCATCAATGGCACGCTCCAGGATTTCCTGAAACCTGCCTAATTCGGATGCATGCAGGCTTGATTCTATACCCTGGCCCCTGAAACATTCGAGTATTACACGCTCGGAATTTGACAGCGACAATAAATTCGCGTCTTTTTCGGGAAATTTGATGATCCGGCGAAAATACTCATAGACCCTGTCCTCTTTAAGTATCCTGAAAAAATCACGGAGCGTTTCTTTTTGTTCATTCAACTTTAGGCACTCTTCAATACCCAGTCTTTCACCGATGATCTTCTCAATCTTCCTGCCTGTATCGTATTCCAGCGATGGAATCTCTTCAAGAATCTCCTGCATAGATTTCAGGTCCTGTAGCCCGAATGTGTGAAAGGATTTGCGGTCAGATAGTAAATAAGATTTTTTCGAAAATAATCTCGAATAGGTAATGTATTCATGTAGATTATCCATGAACGCATCTATGTCATTGAAATTAAAATTTTTGTAAACCTGTCTCAGATCAAGGATCCGTGCAGACCGGTCAGAAGTGAGATAGAGCTCTTTTACCGATAAACCACATTCGTTTTCATTGAAAAGGGCCTCTTTATATTCTTCAAGCTCTTCAGTAAGTTTATCGATGGTACGGCTCGATGTTTGAAACTGCCGCTCCAGTTGGATTACATCAAGGCTGTTATTTCGCGATTGATAATCAGGAATCCGGGTAATCTGGTTCGCGAGTTTGGCGTATATTTCCTTTCGGTCGTTTTTAAAATCGTGTACCAGTCCTGTAAATTCAGCAATACCTTTTTCTTTAAGCCTGCTATACACCACATCCAGCGCTGCCCGTTTTTGTGATACCACCAGCACTTTTTTGCCGGAGGCAATACTGTCAGCAATAAGATTGCAGATTAACTGTGACTTACCCGTCCCCGGAGGCCCCTGAACGACGATGGAATTACCCTTTTTAACGGCTTTCAGTGCATTCTCCTGAAATGCGTCCAGCCGGTAAGGCGTGATGATCCGCTCTTCTCTCACTTTTCCGAGAAAATTCGTTAATGGCATTTTACTCAGGTCTTCTTCCAGCATGACCCGTGAAGTAAAAAACTCCTCGATATCCGCTACCTTATTGTGTTCGATCATTTCCAGATAGTCGGGCACCAGGTGCGAGCCTGCCTGAGGAAATATACCCAGTACCGCTTCCGGCATCAGTTTTATCACCCCGTTCTGCGTGGCTGCTTCAAAATCTTTTTTTGTAAAGCTTTCGAATGAGTCCAGCTTGTTTGAAAAATTGTCAGGATTGAAATTGATTTTAATCGGGCTTTCCTTGAAAAGCTGGTACAGCGCCGTCCGGAACACCGTACTGTCCGTATCAAAGTCATCAAACACCCGTTCCAGAAGATCATCACCAATCTTTACTTTATTGAAATAAGCGTAGGCCAGCAGAAAGGTTTTATTCAGCGTAATATTGACTTCTTCCCGCTGTTTCAGCATCCACCGGTTATTTTTCGATTCGAGTTCTACCGGGAAAAACATGAGCGGACACCGTACAAGCGTACCGTCGGAAAATTTTCCTCTTAAAAAGGGCCAGCCTACATACAGGTCTTTTGATCCTCTTTCTTCAAAAATGAATTTTTCAACCCGGTTCAGCCTCTTGAGTTTCCGGCTCATGGCATTCGTAAACTCATCTCTTGCATCCTGCAGGGGACAAAGTGAGATTACCTGCTTCCTGCCAATCAGTTCTTCTATGATCTCAAATGAAGGCCTGTTCTGCGCAAAATTGAGGTCGTGCAGATCGATAAATTGCTCCGAAACCAACCTCATCAACAACAGTGAGCGGTTGGTGGCAGTAAGGTTTGTAAGCCGCCGTAAATAGGATTTAAGAATTTTCTGCATGTTGCTCCTGCAAATAAATCAAAATATAATAAATCTGACGCAAGGAATGTTCATAGTAAGTTCAATTATTGAAAATCTATGCGTATTTCCGGTAAACAATTTCCGTGTTGTGAGTTGTTCATGCATTGGGAATTGAAGTAGTATCATATTTCAAGATACGGAGCCATCCGGTTAAGCCATTGTTTGTCAATAATTTGAATTTTTAAAAGGTCATTTACCTTTTCAAACAGGTCATGCTGTTCCCGGTAAGCAATAATAACGCGGGCAATAGTAAAACTGACATACGGATGTGCGGCAAGTTCTTCAAAAGGTGCCTGGTTTATGTTTATCATCACGGGTTTAAAATCAGCACTGATAAAAGCCGTTTTTGCCAGATTCACCAGCGCATAATCTTCAATACCATAGACCTCGTTCAATTGCTCTATGTGCACAAAACCACCCAAATTATTCCTGAATCGTACAATCCTGCCCGAGAGCACCGGGCCGATACCCTGTACCTGCATCAATGTCAGCGAATCGGTCTTGTTAATGTCAAATTGAAGTACCCGCCCGGGCTCAGGGATTCTGCCGGATTGTACGGCAGACGCCGCTTCTTCAACGTGCTTAGATTCCATACGGGTTTCTTTGCCAGGCAAGGCGATGAACGGTTTGATAATCTCAAATTGCGTTTCACGCAAGCCATAGATTTTTTTCAAATCATCCGCCTCATAAAATACACCCCCTTTTTCGCGGTACTTAATAATCCGGTTGCTTATCTCATCACCCAGGCCAAGTTTTTTAAAATCAGACAGCGTAGCTGTATTCGGATCAAAGTTAAAAAGCTGAAAGGTAACCGGTTCATTCGGTTCTTCTGTTCGCTCATAATGAATGCGCTTATCCATTAAAGCCACCAGGCTGTCCAATGCATGTGCATCAGAAACAGCATCTCTGTAAATCCCTATTTTTACAATCCAGGGTAAAAAAGTAACTGCGATTAAAATTACAGCCAGTATAATAAAGCCATTTGCTTCGGTTTTGCTGAAGCCAAAATAAAACCGCGCCCATTTTTTTATCCGCTTAATCACACAGTCAAAATACGACAAATCTTTCTTAAATAACACGGCATATTCCATACCTTATCCGTTCTTTCAGGCTTATTTCTTTCCGGGATTCATGTTAACTTGTATTTTTGGCAATTCAATACATGTGAAGACGGCTGCTGTGACAACGAAAAAAATCGTTTTTGGAATACTCCTTTTTCAATTTGCATTCACTCCTTTTCAGGGTAGGGCGCAGATTGAAAACGGCCCGTTTTTAAATGTTTATGAAGAAAATGGATTAAAAGGCGTTATTAACCAGGATGGCAAAGAGATAATTCCGGCGCAATACGAAGAAATCGGGTGGTCAGAAGGCATTCCTGTATTTCATGATGGAGTTATCGGGTTCAGATCCGGTGGTAAATGGGGCATTATCTCGTCAGCTAATTCCATCACCCTCACGGCGAAGTACAACCAAATTTACCGGGCTGGTAACGACCTGATCGTTGCCTCAAAAGAAGGATTGCTCAGTGGTGAGGAGTTTTATGGCATTATAAATTCCAGAGGTAAGTTAATTATCCCTTTCGCTTATGCCGGACTCTCGGTAACCGGCCCGACCGTAATAGCCCAAAAATATGATCATAACAAACGCGTTTATGGATTAATTGACCTGAATAATACCCAATTACTCCCTTTTGCTTACCCAAACATTTACCGGTTAACTGAAAAACTGCTGGCAGTGACCCGGGAAAACGGAAAGTTGTCGCTGGTAAACACAAATGGCAGGGAAGCGCTTCGGTTTCAAATTGACAGCATTGCCCATGCTGACGGAGACTATTTTTTTATTTTTCGTGACGGCAAAGCAGGATTGGTTGATATGGCCGGGAGAAATGTACTGAATCCTGAATTCAGAAAAATTGAGATCGCGAATAACACAGTGAGCGCGCTGCCGGTCAGTGCATGGCATTTGCTTTCACCAGACAATACAACGCAACGTGTGATGCTATTTGATACGATAGAAGAAACATCACAAAATGCATTTATTGCAGGTATTAACAACATGTACCGCCTTACAATCCCCGGCGAATTAATTACAAAAATAGCCTACAATTCAATGCTGCCTATTCCAGGTAGTTTTTACCAGGTAACGCTGAACGGACGAACCGGAATTATAACCCAAACAGGCGAAGAACTGATACAACCGGTTTACGACAGTCTTTATGTGGACACCGGATTCGTTTATGTTTTAAGATCAAAAGGCCGCGACGCGGGATGGTCGGTTTATGACACGCTGGGGATCCGGAAAAATCAGTATTTCTACACGGCGGTAAAGCCTGTCAGCGAGGGGTTATTTGCTGTGAAAAGAAATGGTAAGTGGGGTTTCATGAACCGGAGCGGCCACGAAGTCATTCACTGTGTCTTCGAAGGTGTTACTCCTTTTAATTCAGGAAAATCTATCGTTGTCTTTCATAATGAGCAGGGCGTGATTGATAAAGCGGGGAACTGGCTCATCCTTCCTGAAAAACAAGAAATTACGATTATCAACGATACGCTATATCTTGAAAAATCAAAAAAACTCACATGGCTGAAAGACTTCGATCAGACGCTAATTTATTTTACAGAAAAAAAACTCATTGCAAAAGACAGCTACCTGGAAGAAAAGATCGACAGTGCAACTTCCTGGTTTGTGAGTTTTCAAGGCGTTATTTTTTCTAAATCAGACTCAGGTTTCACCGAACACATTCAGTTCCGGGACAGCCTGTATATCATCAAAAAAGAAGGGAGTGCAGGCGTGGTATCCTTTTCAGGCAGAACATACATTCCGTTCGGGATTTATGAAGATATTGATCCGCCGGTCGAAGGGTTATTAAGAATCAAACATCAGGGGTTTTACGGCTTTTCCAGCCTGAGCGGCAAACTGCGGATCGCAAACAGGTATGAGGCAGCAAAACCATTCAGCGAGGGCCTTGCCGCAGTGAAAATACGGGGCAAATGGGGCTTTATTGATAAACGTGAAATCCTGGCCGTTCAGCCTCTTTATAATGAAACGGGGAAGTTCGAAAACGGGGTATGCCCCGTGCGCCAGGGAACAAAATGGGGTATTATAAACGGGCAGGGAAAGCTGATCAAGCAAGTTGATTCCGATAAGCTTACAAAATCGATTAACGGACTATGGGTTTCCGAAAAGGATGGATTATATGGTCTGATCGACCGTAGTGGCAAAACATTGTTATTTCCTAAATATGAACGTGTGCAGCCTCTTAAAAATAACCTGATCATTGTAAAACGGCGGGGATTGTATGGGGTTGTGGATATGGATGGCGTTATCCGTATCCCGTTTTTATACAAGCAACTCCTGTATTCCAAAGTAAGTGATACCTTCCTGGCGATGGTGCCCGGCAAATGGAAAACCTACACCAGAGAGCAGCTTTCAGGAGAGACGTCGGGCATAAACTGATTTATTACCCTGCACTATGGTCAAAATCAGGGAAGATTTTACACCGTGCTTTAGCTATTACATTTTTCTTGCTGATTTTTATCAACATGCCTAAAAAATTTGAAACAGAACTTAACAGGCAATCTGGCGTCAATCACTTTTCCGCATACTTTGCTGCAATCTTGCCAAGCCTTTCATGAATTTCTTCCTCCGGAAGCCATACCCCCCGTACCATTACACCTGCCCGGGCTTGTACATTTCCAATGTCTTCCAGCGGATTGGCGTCCAGAAGTAGAAAATCAGCGGAAGCGCCTGTTTTTATCATGCCAAATTCACCTTCCCTGTCAAAAAACACCGCCGGGTTCACTGTCCCTATTTTCAACGCTTCGTAGGGCGTAAGCCCTGATTTGATCATATACTGAAGTTCATGCTGAATAGAAAAACCCGGTACATTAAATATCTGAGGGGCGTCGGAGCCTAACAACAACCCCGCCCCGGCATCGTGGAGGGCTTTAATAATGTCCCGGCGCAACTGATTGAACCGTACTGCTTTTTCCCGGTCAAATTCCGGCCTGCTCTGATAATCAGTCACCGCCTTTATCCAGTTATTACGCGTTTTCTCCGCTATGTACTTCATTTCCGGCTCGCCGGCAAGGGCTTCAGGTGTGTGGGTTCCCGCCCATCGTTCAAACAGGCTTTGTGTCGGCACTACCCATACCCCGGCGTCTTTGGTCATGTTAACTAATTCAGGTATGGCATTCCGGTCGGCGATATCCGTAAAGTTGTAGCCGAAAAATCCGTTCTGTGATGGATCCACGCCTGCATCCTCCGGTACAAGTCCTTCGATGTAACCATCTACATGGTCAATAGATGCATATCCGGCCTCCAGCGCCCTGCGTACGCCTACATCTATGGATACATGTCCGGAAAACGTAATACCCACCTCACTGGCGGTTTTTACAATTTCATTGAAATTCTCAAGTGTAAGGCCGGGATGCAGCTTCAGAAAATCATACCCTGCTTCCTGGTAAGCTATTACTTTTTCACGTGCTTCAGATACCGTTTTTACGCTGTTGCCATTGAGCGAAGGGCCGGAAGTGAAAATTCGCGGGCTGAGTACCTCATTTTGGGCAGCTTTCTCCCGCAATTCCAGGTGATACGGCTGACCAAGCATACCGCGAATGGTCGTAATCCCGTTTGAAAGATATAGGAAAAGGGTTTCCTCTAGCAGCTCCATATTTTGATTACCCGGTATATGTGCGTGCATTTCGGCCAGTCCGGGCAGCAGGAATTTTCCCGATCCGTCAATTACCTCAGCGCTTTCCGGTATATCAACTTTATCTGCATCACCGATCGTGTAGAATTTTCCGTCCGTAATCAGAACTGTCTGGTTTTCCAGAACAATTTCACGGTCCATGGGAATTACATTTACATTGGAAACGGCGTACTGAACATCCGGTTGTTCAGTTTGCTGCGATGCGCCATTGCCACAACCCGGTGAACCAAAAACAAGGAATACATAGCTGATTACAGAAAGGAATTTCATAGGATTTATGATTTTGCGTGATTGTTCTACCACAAATTAATAAATTGCCCTCAACTATTTGCTAAAATCCGCAAGTAGTTTTAAAAAATTAAAAATCAGGCATTTAATCCTCCAGGGTTTCATTTATTAAATCACTTAAATTCATATACAACTTACTGGCTATCAAAACAAAACCTTGGAGGATTGCGTAATTAAGGTGTTTGATGAAAATATATAATCCTTGAAAAAACAGTTACAAACGGCGTTAGAATTCCTCAGCCAACACGATTTGGTGCTGGCTGAAATTATTGCCAGGATTGGCCCA
>QIDJ01000219.1 GCA_003228395.1 Flammeovirgaceae bacterium | reverse complement strand
TTTTTTGTATGTGGTTACTTACTTACTATTTAATAATAATTTTGTCATTTTCATATTTCAACGATTTGTTGAGATTATTACTTTTGAAAACCCACCCCTGTTTCCCATCCGTCGGAAGGGACTTTGTACGTATAACATTCTAGGGTCTTTAGATTATATTGTTCTAAGCTATTAATGCCATAAATTGTGTTAATTATGTTCCTGCTCCAGTTCGAGTACATTTTTATGCAACCGTTTCCATCTTTTGGTTACCATTACCCGTGCAGATCGTGCAAATTCCAGTAATTTGTATGGCTCCAGATCCTTCAACAAGGCCTGCGTTTCTGTTTTCCAGCCCGTTTTTTCGATCACAAGATAGTCTTGCTCGATGCGAATTATATTGGCCGAATGCTTCCTTAAAAGTTGTTCCACTTCATTCCCATTATAAAAGGAGGAAGTGGCCACCTTATAGAGGGCAATTTCGCGGTGAATGATCTGCTCCTCTTCGTGCAGAAAGGCCCGTAAAACGAAAATGAGTTTGTCAATTTGTTTTGTCACTTTTCTAGCCGTGTCATAGCTGGCAGAAAACACAATGGTATATCTGTAAATGCCTTTACGTTCAGATTCTGAGCTGTTAATGCTTTCAATACTCAACTTTCTCCGGGTGAATATGATTGTAATGCTGTGAAGCAGGCCAATCCGGTCTTCGGAGAATACACTTATCGTAAATCGTCTTTTTTCCATAATGCTATTTATTCCAGTCTGATATCTGATATACATGCGCCTGAAGGAACCATAGGGAAAACGTTTTCTTCCTTCTCTACAATGATGTCGAGCAAATACGGCCCTTCGTGTTCCATCATTGCATCCAGTGCAGGTTTAAGGTCCTTCCTGTCAGTGATCTTTTGGGAAGTAATGCTAAAGCTTGCAGCCACTTTACTGAATTCAGGGTTTACCAGCTCGGTGAACGAGTAGCGTTTGGTAAAAAACAACTGCTGCCATTGCCGTACCATTCCAAGAAAATTATTATTAAGGATGATGATTTTCACCGGTATCTTGTATTGAAATATCGTTCCCAGTTCCTGCAGTGTCATCTGAAACCCCCCGTCGCCTATAATGGCCACTACCTGCCTTTCAGGCTGGCCTATTTTGGCGCCGATAGAAGCTGGCAGTGCAAATCCCATCGTACCCAGGCCGCCCGAAGTCACGTTGCTGTTGGTGGAACTGTACCTGTAATAGCGTTCGGTGATCATCTGGTGCTGGCCTACATCCGTTACAATTACGGCATTGTCATCCGTAATTTCCGAAACGAGGTTCACTACTTCACCCATTCTTATTTTACCTGATTCGGGGTGAATATCTTTCCGGATAATTTTATCGCTTTCGATCTTTTTGCATGCCTCGAATTCTGCCACCCACTCCGGATAAGTTTTTGCATTAATCATCGGCAGCAATTTCGAAAGCGCTTCTTTGGCGTCGGCATGGACCGCCACGTCCGTTTTTATATTTTTATCAATTTCGGAATCATCAATTTCAATGTGGATCACCTTTGCATTTTTTGCATAGGTTTTCACGTCTCCTGTTACCCGGTCGTCAAAGCGCATACCCACTGCAATCAGCACATCACAGTCATTTGTTTTTACGTTAGGGGCATAGTTGCCATGCATGCCGAGCATACCCATGTGGAGCGGATGGTCTGATTGCAGTGCTGAGAGACCAAGCAGGGTGGCTCCGGCGGGTATTCCTGATTTTTCAATGAACCGTTTCAGCTCCTTTTTTGCACCGGAAAGCAGGATACCCTGGCCAAACACGATAAACGGTTTTTTTGCCTGGTTGATGAGTACAGCAGCTTCATTCAGTTTTGTTTCGTCTATCACAGGTACGGGTTTATAGCTGCGAATGGATCTGCATTTTTTATACACGAAGTCACATTCTTCCATTTGAGCGTCTTTGGTAATATCAATCAGCACCGGTCCGGGGCGTCCGGTACGTGCAATATAAAATGCCCGGGCTACCGTCGGGGCAATTTCATCTGCCCGTGTGATCTGGAAGTTCCATTTTGTTACCGGCTTGGAAATGCCTACAACATCTGTTTCCTGAAAGGCATCCGAGCCCAGCAAACCCGATGTCACCTGGCCCGTAATACAGACCAGCGGGGTAGAATCAATCAGGGCATCTGCTATCCCGGTGATCATATTGGTTGCACCTGGTCCTGATGTGGCAAAACAAATGCCTGTTTTACCCGAAGCCCGTGCATAACCCTGTGCGGCATGCGTAGCACCTTGCTCATGTCTTACGAGTATGTGATTCAGCTTGTCACCGTAGTCATAGAGGGCATCGTAGATGGGCATAATAGCTCCTCCGGGGTATCCGAAAAGGGTGTCGGCTCCTTCTTCCACCAGACACCTGATGAGCGCTTCGGCACCGGATATCCGTACGGGGGTTTTGGTATTATTTTTATTCTTTTTTGAGACGAGCGTTTCCATATTGCTACAATTTCAGGTTCAATAATCGGTGATGCAACCGGCCGAAGCAGGCGATACCATTTGCGCATATTTATATAAAATACCTTTGTTATGTTTCAACTCTGGGGGTGTCCAGGAAGCCCGCCTTTTTGCGATCTCCTCATCTGTTATTTTTACTTCAATCGTGTTTTTCATTGCATCGATGCGAATGATATCACCATCCTGCACCAGTGCGAGGACGCCGCCGGTTTGTGCTTCGGGTGTGATATGCCCGACAACAAAACCATGTGTGCCTCCGGAAAACCTGCCATCGGTTATAAGCGCTACATCGGTACCCAGTCCGGCCCCCATAATCGCTGCTGTCGGCTTTAGCATTTCAGCCATACCAGGGCCACCCCTGGGCCCTTCAAACCTGATCACAACTACATCCCCTTTGTTTACAAGCCCTTTTCCGATGCCTTCGTTTGCCTCAAATTCGCTGTTGAAAACACGGGCTGTACCTTCAAACACTTCGCCTTCTTTCCCGGTTATTTTTGCCACGGCGCCATCTTCAGCCAGATTTCCGTACAAAATCTGAATATGACCTGAACTTTTAACCGGAGATGAAAGCGGTTTAATCACTTTCTGACCTTCGGATAAAGACGATACATCCTGCAGGTTTGCGGCGATTGTTTTTCCCGTTACGGTAAGGCAATCTCTGTTGAGCATGCTGTTATCAAGCATCATCTTCATTACGGCAGGAATTCCGCCTGCCTGGTGAAGGTCCTCCATCAGGTATTTGCCACTGGGCTTTAAATCGGCAAGAAAAGGAGTTCGGTTGCTGATCTGCTGGAATTCGTCAAGTGTAAACGGGATGTCGAACGCATGGGCGATAGCCATAAAATGAAGCACCGCATTGGTAGAACCGCCCAGCACGGTTACAAGAGTAAATGCATTTATCAGGGACTCCCTGGTAAGGATATCTTTTGGTTTCAGATCTTTTTCGATCAGCAATTTCATGGCACGTCCGGCCTCGAGGCATTCTGCTGTTTTTTTCTTGCTGTTGGCCGGGTTGGAAGCGCTGTAGGGCAGCGACAACCCCATTGCTTCAATGGCCGACGCCATGGTATTGGCCGTGTACATGCCACCGCAGGCGCCTGCTCCCGGGCATGCATTTTCGATCACCCCCCGGTAGTCTTTTTCGCTGATATCCCCGGCAATTTTTTGCCCTAGCGCTTCGAAAGCCGAAACAATATCGAGTGTTTGGTTTTTATACCTGCCCGGAGCGATCGTACCGCCATAGACCATGATCGAAGGACGGTTGAGTCTTCCCATAGCCATCACTGCCCCGGGCATGTTCTTGTCACAACCAACCACAGCTACCAGTCCGTCATAGCTTTGGGCATTCACAACGGTTTCAATGGAGTCAGCAATAATGTCGCGCGACGGAAGCGAATACCGCATACCGGGCGTTCCCATTGAAATGCCGTCGCTAACACCAATTGTGTTGAACTGCAATCCAATAAATCCTGTTTCGTGGGTTCCCTGCTTCACTTTTGCCGCCAGCATATTCAGGTGCATGTTGCAGGGGTTGCCATCGAAACCCGTGCTGACTATACCTATCTGTGGCTTTTTGAGATCATCGCGTGTAAGGCCGATGGCGTGCAGCATGGCCTGTGCCGCCGGTTGCGAAGGGTCCTGGGTTACGGTTTTGCTGTACTTGTTAAACTCCATTTATATAATAAAAGAGACCTTACCGGGGTCCCTGTTAAAATCTGTGCCATAAAATTAAGGTGCATATTTAACGCCGCACTGAAACTGATTGAAATCAATTTTGGCTGATTATACGACATCCACACCCATATTGAAAAATATAATAAACTGATAACCAACACATTATTACGCTCAAAATCATCCAATTGTACAATGTCCATATAAAATTCAGAATGTGTTTTGTCTTAAGATCGAAAACGTAGTTTACGACCTTGGCTGAGCACTTTTTTTGTCAGAATCACGAAAATGCACGGATGATGGGATTTCACGGATTAAAACAGTGTCATGGGAGTAATCTGATCAATCAGTGGTTCAGACATTTTTTTTCATTAATCTTTCCCAAAAAACGTCATTATTTATAGCAGGTCAAGCCCATTTTAATCCTGGGTTGGATTAATGTATTACCCAGATCAGCTATGTTTATTTTGAAAAGGGGTAACTGTCATTGCACACCCGGTTCAAGATATATTCAGCATAGCCCTTTTAATGATTCTATATACCGGTGGGCGGTTGCCGCTAACATTACAAAATCTATCCCTACGAGTATAAATTTACAACCATCCTTTATTTCAGCCTGTACGGCTTCGGGTTTCATGCCGAAATAGCCATAGGAAACGGCGTGTCGGTTGCAGCTTTCTTTTACACGGGCGATAGCCTCTTTAACTTTCTCATTTGAAATATCACCTATCCGGTTAAGGCTGCCGGACAGGTCATAGGGCCCGATAAATATCCCACCGATCCCTTTCACTGAAAGAATCTGTTCGATATTGTTTACTGAGTTGATATGTTCAATCTGAATAAGTACCACCGTTTCCCGGTTGGCATTTTTTATATACGAGTCAAAGCCAGCTCCATAGCCATGCGCCCGCGATACGCCAATACTCCGATTGCCGTCAGGCGGATATTTGGCAGCATTCACCGCAGCATTTGCTTCCTCTTCGCTGTTTACCAGTGGAACCATAATGCCGTCGCACCCGGTTTCGAGCACCCGTTTTATCCAGACCGGATCGTTACCGGGAATCCGCACGATCGAAATGCAGTCCGGATGCATGGCCTGAAGCAAGCTCTGTACCTCCCCGATGGTTAAGGTTGAATGTTCCATGTCAATCATCAGCCAGTCAAATCCGGCTGATGATAGCATTTCCGTGATTTGGGGGTTACTAAGCGTTATTATGGTACCAATCAGAGGTGTATCGGATTGAATTTTTTCAATTTTTGAGTTCATAGTGGTAAATTAAGCAATTTGAAAGAAGCAATAAAGTTAACCACCTCTTTCTTGATACGAATGACCGGAAGCGCCGGCGTTGCTGTCAGACTGCCGGGTAGTAAAATCTTACTTACCTGCACCGAACGTTTATCCGGGTTACAGATTCAGCCAGTAGGTGAGCTTTATAACAAATGCCCGTGACTTGGGTTGGCTGAAATCCACAAATTTGCCGTCCGTGCCTGCCAGGTAGTTATCTGTATATACGATAAAAAGATCGGAAACAGGCTTGTATCGCCACTGTAGCCTGGAATTGATATTCACATTATTGATCTGGTTGTTGTACTGGATAAACGTAGTCCAGAAAAGTTTCCGGGTAAAGGTAAAATCGAATCGCGGCCCTATTAATATCAGATTGGCATCATTGTAGGGGCCCGGAAGCCTGATCCGGTTATAAGTAAAATTTATAGATGTGAATCCCAGGGGTTGATAGCGGTACCTTACTTCCCCTGCTAAACTGATCAGCGTTCCGTTGTAATATTCACCCGACCGGGTAAAAACGCTAAAGGAAAAAGGATGCCGCTGATCTGATCCGTATGAAGCAATAACCTGGTAGTAATAATATTCGGTATCCGCCGGCAACTGCTCCCCACCGGTACCGCTGGGATCAAACGGACGGAATAAATACGTATATTGTTTTCGTAATCGCAGGCTAAACCGGGAGGTATTCTGAAAATTGATCCGGTAAAGCAGATTTACATCCCAATCCAGCAAGCCATATTTCTGGTTGCCTAAAAAATCGTAATCAAATCCGGGGCCATGTGACTGAATGGCTCCGGATGCAGGGTAGAAATTATAATATATGGTGGAGGCCTGTTGTAAAATATCTTTTCTACGCACAAAACCTACTTCCGGATTATAATTGGCCCCGGTATTCCGGACTGTGGCACGAAATTCCCACCGGTAGGTACCGAGGTTTACCTGGGCACCTGCTGCAAAGGTCGAATCAGGGTTATTGTTTTCAAATGAGCGATGATAATATAGCTTTCCGGTCCATTTATTGTCGGCCGTAGCCAGGTTGAAGTCTGTGGCCAACACCCGGTTATATTCCATCGGACTGAACGTGAAGTCGCCTTGAATGCTGTCCTGAAATGCCTGCTTGTTCACAAATAAAATCCCGATGTTTGACCGCGCCCAGATTTTTTGCTGCAGCGATGCTGCCGTATAATTTATTGACGGCAATGCGATATCTTTTTCTTCCGCCGCCTGGATGGTCATGAGTCCGATTCGCAGATTATTAGTTAATTTACCACTTGCCCGGGCTCCAAAATACAGCGGATTCTGCAGGTTCTGTCCGGTTGTAGTGTCCACGGCAATCCCGATTCGTCGCGAAAAAAAAGGCCGGGTGCCAAACGTACCAAACGAGGCAAACAAGTCGGCATTTTCAAGAAAGAACTGTCGTCTTTCAGGGAAGAAGATTTCAAACCGGTCAAGATCCGTTACCTGCCTGTCAACTTCCACCTGCGAAAAATCAGGGTTAACGGTTAGATCCAGGTTCAGGGCTGGCGTGAGGGCTATTTTGGCATCGCCACCTGCAGTAATGGTTGTTTTAGCGGTTGTTCCATCTTCGAAGTCTCTGGAAGTATTGAAAGCAGAGTAGGGGATGAGTGAGATGTTTGGCCCCGGGTCTGACAATGGTTTGTCCCAGACCAGTTCTTTGGAGAAGGCAAGATTGATAATGCTGAAATTCCGCGGAATATGCGCCCAGGTGGAACGCTCGCTCGTGTGGCTGTCGATGCGGTAAAAATTGACGTACCAGGAACTCAATCCTTCTTTGAACCGGATCGTTTTAAATGGAATCGCCATTTCGGCAATCCAGTAACCGTCTTCTACCCGGGCTTCGGAGTACCACTTGTTGTCCCAGCTCAGCGAAAAGATGCCGCTAGATCCAAAACCACCGCGGCTGCCTCCACCGCCTCCGCCTCCTCCGGCGCCGCCCCCGCCTCCGGAGATCAGCCCTTCGCGCTGTACCCCAAACGGGTTGATTCCAAACAAAAAGGCGTTGGTTTTGTCCTGGTAGGTATCGAGGATCACCGAAAAGCTGTCAAATGCCTGGCCGCGAAAATCACGGCGTAACGAGGGTGTCACGTACTTGCGCGGGCCGGTGTTTTTCATTTTGGCAATAACATAAATGAAATCATCGTCGTAGGCCATGCGCACTTCGGTCTGCGCGATGGCTTCGGAGCTGTCGTAGGGGAAGTTCTGCATAAAACGGTTGGCAATATCTGCTTCCTGCCATACCGGATCATCCATACGGGCGTCTATTACCACGGGCACATCCGTGCGGCTGATCCGGAGTTGTTGGGCATTAGAAACAACCCCGGTAAACATCAATAGTACACACAAACTAACATTGCCTGACGCAGTCATAATGCCAAAATGGTTGTTTTCGGCAAATTAACGTAAAGATTTTGGATAACCGGGTAATTTTTGATGTGGGATGTATAAAAGGATTTGTTTACCGGCTTTTTGAGGCAGGAATGTATCTGTTTTCAAAAAATACCCAAAGGTCTACTTCCTGTTATCAGTATTGGGACACTCGCTTTGTGTAAATATCAATAGAAATTTGGCTTTTAGGCTGTCTTTATAATTATATGGAAAATAGAATAGTCAATATGAATTGCTTTTATTAGCGGGAAATTTTCATTGCCAACGCGCGTTGAGCAAAGCTCAATTTGGCAGCCAAAACCCACTCAAGCTGCTTTTAAGCAACGGGCTATCAGGTTCATCCGGCTCGGATTATAAACCTGAATTTTTTACAATCATTACACTTCCCTGCCAATCTGCTATTTCTATGATTGTCTCTGGAATAGATTGCATAAACTCATCAACCGCCTTTCGAATACCGTCCCAGGTGTGGTTATAATCGTGAATGATGATCACACCTCCGGCAGAAAGCCTGGGATAAAAATAATTTAATGCCGCAAGCGTGGGTTTGTACAAATCGGCATCAAGATGAACAAAAGCATGAATCGTTTCGCCTGAACTTTCGGCGGATTCAGGAAAATATCCCGGATGAAAATGTACATTTTCATTACCGTCAACATACTTTTTCACCTTTTCTAAACTTGTATCGGAAAAATCAGGTGTGCTGTTCTTATCAATGGTACTATTTCCTGCCAGTAAATCTTGTTGGTCGAAACCCTTAAAAGTATCGAACAAATGCAATTTCCGGCCGGGATCCATCAGGTGAATAATACGGGCTGTTTCTCCTTTGTACACGCCCAATTCGGCAAAAGCCCCGGGTATTTTTTCGTTTTTTAGTCGTTCAATTTGCAGCCAGAATGTATAAAACCGGACTTTGTCCCGGAATGCTTTTTCGAGTTTCTTCAGGTTTTCCGGTATTTCTCCACGTTTAATTGCTTCATTCCACTTGTGGGGCTTACTGATTTTGTAGAACCATTCCAGTTCCATTACTTTAAAAACCCAGAAAAAAAATACCAGGGCAACCAGTACACTTATCAATTGAAAAAGGGTCAGCGTTATGGCTATATTCATCATTGTTGTACCGGGTTGATCACCAAGGATCCGGGTAAATCACAGTCTGTGTTCAAATGTACCGGATTCATGATGGACTTTATTGATAGACTTTAAATATACTTTTTTGCAGGGGGAGTAAATAGCATATTTTAGATTTTCAACTTTGGATTTCAGGGTTTATGCCAGCACCTGATTAACTAACGCCACAGTAAATATGCTCAACAACTACGCAAGATTCAATTGCTAAAGGACCAAATCATCTATTATTCTTCAGTAGGATTTTTTTTATTAAAAGTAATGTTGGAAATACTTAATTCAAGATCAGAATCTTCTATCCAAATTTCTCTGTCTAAGCTTAGGTCACCTACAATTTATGCCTGTAAACCATAAAACGCAAATATTAGCCAAATTCGAACACATTTAATCCCCTTAGCATCTCCCAAGATTTACCTTTCCTAACCCGTGATTAACCACAACATTATTGACTTTATTACAAATATATCATTAAATACCCTTTACTTTACTACAATATATGGCTATATTAGCCCTTACTTTGTTACAATTTCAATTTTAAAAGCAGCGTTATGATATTTAAAAGAAAAGCTGAGCAGCATCTGAAAGCGTGGAAAAAATGCTCAAACCGTAAGCCGCTCATCCTTAGGGGAGCACGACAAGTAGGAAAAACTACGCTGGTTAAAGAGTTTGCCAAATCATATAAATACAGTGTTTTATTAAACCTGGAAAAACCTTCAGATGTAGCCTGGTTTAATAATTATGATGAAGCAAAAGCCATTGTAGAATCCCTTTTCTTATTTAAGAACATTTCGATAGCCTCTATTGGAGAGACGCTTTTATTTATTGATGAAGTGCAGGAGTCTCCCAATGCCATTCAAATGCTCCGATACTTTTATGAGGAATTTCCAAAACTTAATGTGATTGCAGCCGGATCACTTTTGGAGTTTGCAATGAAAGAAGTGAAAAGCTTCCCGGTTGGAAGGGTAGAGTATCTATACATGAATCCATTAAATTTCATGGAATATCTTGAGGCTATTGGTCATCAGGCAGCCCTGGAACATATTGAAAAGGTGCCTTATGAATCTATTGCTCATACCGTGTTGCTTAATTTATTTAATCAATATGCCATTATTGGAGGCATGCCAGAGGTGTTAAAAAGAAATATCGAATCAGAAAGTCTTACTGAATTGCCAAATGTGTATGAGAGTATCTGGGGTACCTATAGAAATGATGTTGAAAAATATGCTGCTAATGAAACTGAACGCAAGGTGATTAAGCATATTATGTCCACTGCGCACCTGTATATAGACCAGCGAATTAAGTTTCAAAATTTTGGACAATCCAATTATCGATCACGGGAAGTAGGCGAGGCAATGAGAAAATTGGATGATGCCAGGATTATACAGCTTATTTACCCTACTACAGATGTCGAGATTCCGGTTAAGCCAGATTTAAGAAAGTCACCAAGATTGCAATTTTTGGATACGGGGTTGATTAACAATGAACTGGGGATCCAGGCGGAAATGCTGGCTTTTAAGGATTTAAGTAATTCCTATAAAGGAGCTGTTATTCCTCATTTGATTACACAGGAATTAATTTCATTGAATACTATCATTGATAAAAAGCCCCATTTTTGGATCCGCGAGAAAAAGCAATCATCCTCAGAAGTGGATTTGGTAGTTACCTATCAGGATAAGGCGATTCCAATCGAAATTAAATCTGGTAGGGAGGGAACATTAAAATCATTGCATCAGTTTGTTGAGCGCACCAACCATCCGTATGCGGTTCGCATGTATGCTGGAGAATTCAATGTTGTTAAAACAAAAACACCGGGAGGTGTGACCTATTTCTTAATGAACATGCCCTATTTTTTAGGCACGAAAATCCACGAATACATTGAGTTTTTTGTGAATAAGTATGAGTTATAGAAAATCAAACAAATCAAAATTCATTCATAGCTATACCCCGTGTATTTAAGTTTGTACGGATATGGTCTGCCGGAATTTCTTTATACCCTTTTCAAAACACAATCGGCCTTACGGCCTCCGCCATAGGCTTCGGGCCGTCGGCGGAACGTTGATTTTTCGGGATGATCCCAGATAACATGACCCCCCTTGCCTTGCCGCTTAAACTCAAATCCTATAGATTTTAGAAATCTAATCCAGAGTTCATAAGGTGTAGGTTTCTGAGGTATGGCCTACGCCAGTTGGAGTGGAATACGCTTATCTGCAACCTTTGGGTTTAGTTGTAGTAGGTGGGAAAGTTCCTCGGTAGATGGCGCTGGGGGTGAATATGCTTTTTGTGTTAGTGTCCATCCTAAACGGACTAAAACATGGTCTAAAGTTCCCTTGGCCGTGGTTTTTTCATTAAAAATGTCCAGCGTTTGCTCAAAGGCTTTTAAAGCATCCACCTGGTCTTTGCCCTAGGAACTGAGATCCAATGAATTACAATATGCAATGTACATGTCGCTCTCCGGATCCTTGTAAACAAATAATTGAATATCGAAGTTGATTTTCCCAGGTGTTTTCATGTGAAAGACATTACTTTTTACAAACCCACTAAAAAAGTGTCAATATCTATGTATTTAGCAATATAAGAAAGGATTCAATCATTAATTCAACTCGCCTTTAACAAGTTGATCTTCGCTCATCGGGGCAAGCTTCTCGTCCCTTC
>QIDJ01000151.1 GCA_003228395.1 Flammeovirgaceae bacterium | reverse complement strand
CAAGGCGGTGAGCCAGGGGAGCATACAGATAACTCGTTTCGGAGGATATGCGAAGCTGCTTGGTTCTTGGCATGCTATCCAGCGTCCGCATATTATGTAGCCGGTCTGCAAGCTTTATCAGAATTACCCTGACATCTTCTGATAAGGTAAGCAGCATTTTTCTGAAATTTTCGGCTTGCTGCGAACTTCCATATTCAAATACACCTGAAATTTTTGTGAGACCGTCTATGATAGAGGCCACTTTTGCGCCAAAATCTTTCTCAATATCTTCCAGCTCAATATCCGTGTCTTCTACCACATCGTGCAACAATGCAGCCGAAATAGAAGTGGTGCCCAGTCCGATTTCATTCACACAAATCTCCGCAACTGCCAGCGGATGATAGATATAGGGTTCGCCTGACTTTCTCCGTGTTCCTTTGTGTGCCTCAAGGGCGATGTTAAATGCTTTTCTTATCAGCTTTGCGTCGTCACTTTGAAGAAATGGTTTGGCATGTCGCAGCAGAGTCCGGTATTTCCTTAATATTTCTTTTTTTTCCTGTTCCAGGTCTATTCCTTTCATCATTCTGCTGCTCAAAAAATCAATTTCACTGTTTGGGATACATCCATATTTAGCTATCTTTGCAGTCCATTTTTCAGGCCTGTGTATGGTCTTTTTTTATTATTCATGCGGATGTGGCGAAATTGGTAGACGCACTAGATTTAGGATCTAGCGCCGCGAGGCTTGGGGGTTCGAGTCCCTCCATCCGCACAAAAAATACGTACACCTCAATCACCGGTATAACATTAACCTGATTGGGGGTTTTCATCTTCATCATAGTCGGAAATTTAAATTTTATATTTTGGATATTACACTTGACAAAAAAACCACCACCGAAGGCTTTATTAAAATTAAATTAATCCCGGGGGATTATCAACCTAAAGTAGATGAAAAAGTAAAAGAGTATGCCCAAAAGGCAAATATTAAAGGTTTTAGAAGAGGTAAAGTACCTTCCGGTGTCATAAAAAAGTTGTACGGCAAGTCTATCAAGGCTGAAGAAATTAACCATATCCTTTCTCATTCACTAAACGACTACATAAAGGAAAACAAAATTCAGCTCCTTGGCGATCCGATTCCTGAATTGGAAAAAACCCAAAATATTGACTGGGAAACCCAGACGGAATTCGAATTTGAATTCGCCATTGGTATGGTTGATGCGTTTAAATATGATGTGTCGGATAAAGTGAAAGTAAAAAGACATATCATTAATCTGGATGATAAAGCGCTGAAATCAACTGTAGAAGATATTCGAATGCAGTATGGTAAAATGATAAATCCGGATATAGCGACTGCTGATGATTCTGTTTACGGGGAGTTCAAACTTGCCGGAACCGACAGAGAAAACGATGCAGTGCTGGATTTAAAAAAGATTGATAAAAAAGGCCTGAAAAAATTTACAGGGCTTAAAAAGGACGATACCCTGACATTTGACCTCCGCACTGTAATCAAAGATGACGAGCAGGTTGCAGGCCTTTTTGCTACTGCCATGGAAGAAGCTAAAAATTTAAGCGGAGAGGTTACGCTCACAGTTAAAAACATAAACCGGGTAGAACCTGCAGAATTGAATCAGGACCTTTTTGATAAGGTTTTAGGAAAAGACCAGGTGAAGTCGGAAAAGGAATTTATGGATAAAGTAAAAACCAGCGTACAGAAAAACTATGACAGAGAAAGCGAATATCTGTTGAACAGGGATATTAAAAACGCATTAATAGAAAAAACTAAAATCGATACACCTGATGCTTTCCTGAAAAGATGGCTTCAATATTCAAATGGAGAAAAGTTGACTACCGATGACATCGAAAAAGATTATGAATTTTACCTGAAAGACCTTAAGTGGAATCTTATCGGTAACCGGATTATCGAAGATTTCAAAATAAAAGTTGATAATGAAGAAGTTACAGAAACTGCGCGTAACCAGATTATTAATCAGCTTGGAGGCCCTTCCGTTGCCGATGTTTATAAGGAGCAGTTGGATGGTATTGTGCAGAACTATCTCCAGGCCGAAAACGGGAAAAATTACGTATCGATTTATAATCAGGTGAAAGACGATAAAATAATGAAAGTGATACAGGAAAATATTTCGATTTCAGAGAAAAAAGTAGATCTTGAAGCATTTAAAAAGCTGGCAAACGGGTAATTACGGGTAAAACGAATACCACTGTCACCAACCAATTTTAGGCATATAATGACTTTTTTCGTCAATTTCTTGTTATTATTGGAAGCTGAAGTCATAAAATAGTACAAAAATCAATGATCAATAAAGAAGAGTTCAGAAAATACGCTATAAAAGGCCAACATATAGGTAGTACTATCGTTGACGGGTATATTCATCAGATTGAAAGCATGACCCGCTCGGTAATTGAAGAACGACCTACACATTTCAGGGAAATTGACGTTTTTTCACGTCTTATCATGGACAGGATCGTTTTTTTGGGGCTTCCTATTGATGATAACATTTCAAATATTATCACAGCCCAGCTTTTGTTTCTTGAATCGACTGATCCCAAAAAAGACATTCTTATTTACATTAACAGTCCGGGCGGATCGGTATATGCAGGTCTGGGTATTTATGATACCATACAATATGTAAACCCTGATGTTGCCACTATATGCACGGGTTTGGCCGCCTCGATGGGCGCCATTATTCTGGCAGGAGGCGCCAAAGGTAAGCGTTCGGCCTTGCCACATTCGAGGGTAATGATACATCAACCGATGGGAGGCGTCCAGGGTCCGGCTTCAGACATTGAAATTACGGCCAAGCAAATCATTATACTCAAAAAAGAACTTTATGAAATACTTTCAAAACACAGTGGCAGGTCAGCTACTGAACTTGAAAAAGATGCAGACCGGGATTACTGGATGAAAGCGGATGAGGCCAAAGAATATGGTCTTATTGATGAAATACTGATAAAGCATAAATAAAACCTGAGATGGCAGAAGTTACCTGTTCGTTTTGTGGCAGAAACAAAAAAGACGTGGATTTAATGATCTCAGGTATCCATGCTCATATCTGCGATAAATGCATCACCCAGGCGAATCAGATCCTGATGGAGGAAACCAAAAGCAAGTCCTCCGATACCCCAAAATTCAACCTGATCAAACCTGCTGACATGAAGAAGTTCCTGGATGAATTTGTGGTGGGTCAGGATGAAGCCAAAAAAATAATTTCCGTAGCTGTTTACAACCATTACAAAAGGCTGATGCAGCCTAAATCAGATGATGACGTGCTGATCGAAAAATCGAACATCATCATGGTGGGAGAAACAGGAACAGGCAAAACCTATCTGGCCCGTACGCTGGCCAAAATTCTGCAGGTTCCGTTTTGCATCGCCGACGCCACCGTGCTGACCGAAGCGGGTTATGTTGGCGAAGACGTGGAGAGCATTCTTACAAGGCTTCTGCAGGCTGCCAATTATGACGTGGAATCTGCAGAAAGAGGTATTGTGTATATTGACGAAATAGATAAGATTGCAAGGAAATCCGATAACCCGTCTATCACGCGGGATGTCAGCGGCGAGGGCGTTCAGCAGGCATTACTCAAACTTCTTGAAGGCACATATGTAAATGTACCACCCCAGGGTGGTCGAAAGCATCCCGACCAGAAAATGATCTCGGTAAATACCGAAAACATTCTCTTCCTGTGCGGCGGCGCTTTCGATGGCATTACCAAGAATATTGCAAGCAGGGTAAACGCCCAACCACTTGGATTTTCAAGCGCTCCTGATAAGATACACATGGCCACTGATAGTGATGAATTGCTGCAATACGTAAATGCACAGGATCTGAAAAGCTACGGCCTGATACCTGAATTGATTGGCAGGCTTCCGGTTATTGCCTTTTTAGACCCGTTAAGCGCTGAAATACTCAAAAAAATACTTACAGAACCGAAAAATGCGCTTACCAAACAATACTATAAGCTGTTTGAGATGGAAGGCGTCAAACTGACGTTCAAGCCGCAGGCGCTTGATTTTATTGTTGATAAGGCCGTTGATTTCAAACTTGGCGCCAGGGGGCTGCGATCGATCTGTGAGGCTATCATGACCGATGCCATGTTTGAATTTCCATCAAAAGAAGACACAGACAAACTGGTAATCACCAGAGGATACGCCGAAGAAAAATTCAGCAAATCGAAGTACAGTCGTCTGAAAGTAGCTTAGGTCACTAAGCAATCTTCATCAGATGTTCCCGGACATATTGCTCCACACCATCTTCCAGTGAATGAAATGGCTTTGCAAACCCAATAGCCTTCAATTTTGCCATTTTAGCTTCAGTGTAATACTGATAATTATTGCGAATGTCTTCCGGAGTATCAATAAACTCAATATTTTCCGGCTTTTCCATGGCATTGAATGTCGCTCTTGTGAGATCAAGAAAGGTGCGTGCTTCTCCGCAACCCAGGTTGTAGATACCCGGGTTTTTGCGGTGGTGCATAAGAAAAAGCATGACGTCGGCAACATCCTTTACATATACAAAGTCACGTTTTTGTTCGCCGTCTTTATAATCCAGGTTATGCGACCTGAACAACTTCATTTTCCCTGTTTTTCGAATCTGATGAAATGCATGCCATATAACTGAGGCCATACGGCCTTTATGTTCCTCGCCGGGTCCGAAAACGTTGAAAAATTTTAATCCTGTCCAGTAGTAGGGTTTTTGCTCCTGTTTTAGTACCCATTTGTCAAACTCATTTTTCGACTCCCCGTATGGATTGAGCGGCTTCAATTTCGGAATAAGCTTTTCATTGTCGTCGTACCCGATTTCTCCCAATCCGTACGTAGCTGCAGAAGAGGCATATACCAGCGGAATCTGATACACTGCACACTTCTGCCACATGGTTTTGGAATAATCCGTATTTAAACGCCATAGCAAGTCCCTGTCAAACTCTGTAGTATTCGTTCGCGCGCCAAGATGAAATATAAATTCCACTTCATGCTGATTGTTGTCGAGCCAGTTAAAAAAGTCATCCCGGTGAATGCGTTCAGAAATATGCTTTCCCTCCAGGTTATAATTCTTTAATGTATTACTGAATTCGTCAACCGCGATTAACGCATTAAAATTATTTTTATTCAGACTTCCTGTCAAATAGCTTCCGATAAAGCCGGCGGCTCCTGTTATTACAATCATATACAGTCAGTTACGTAAATATTCAGTATTTCTTTCTAGGTATAATCCATCAGGAGTTACATTCAGGACAGTAATTTTTACGGGGCTAAAGCTCTTTCAATTTTATTATTCAAATGTTTAAATCTTGTACGACCTGAACGCATATACATATATCTTTATTCACCTTTCAATCAGCGCAATGGCCTTTTCCGGATCATCCACAGGCAGCTTACAGAATTTATTCTGGCAAACGTAAATATAAGTCATTCCTGCCACCAGTTTATCATTTAGTAACGACAGTCCCTGATCATCCTGGCCACCCAGGTAAATAGCATCAGGTATGTAATGCCTTTGCATTTCCTTCATGGCAAGGTCAAATTCATCTCCTACAATGGCGATTTCATAGAATCCATTGACATTGTTATAAAATACCGGCATCCAGCCATAGTGGTAATACGGGGATTCTTTGAATCTCTCCGCTACCACGTCAAGCATACCGTTTACCATTTCGAGATAACCCGGCTTTTCCTCATAAAAAAGATTGCCCAACACAAACAAGTTGTTTGCCATCACCGAATTTCCCGATGGAATTACATTATCATTTACCGGAAACTTGCTCACAATCAGCGCTTCGTCAAGATCGGATTTATAACGAAACAGTTTTCTATCCGCATCATAAAAGTGTGCGATGCTATAGTCGCTTAACTTTACTGCCCGTTCCAGCCAGATGATATCAAAAGTAACCTGGTATAAGCTTATAAAAGCCCTGATCGTAAATGCATAATCATCAAAAAAAGCATTTATACTTGATTTTCCATCTTTGTAATTCCGGTTGAGCCTGCCATCGTCATCCAATTGCCTGTTTATTAAAAAATCTGCATTCTTTAATGCCGTTTCGAGGTAGCCATCGTTTCCAGTAGCCCTATAAGCATCAATAAATCCCTGCATCATCAATGCATTCCATGCCGTGAGCACCTTTTCATCGAGGCCGGGCTTTACCCGATTATTTCTTGCTTTCCGGAGTATTTCCAGGTTTTCGTCAAGCGAAATGTTAGTTTCGGATTTACTGAAATAAGCTTCAGGTGTATCCTTTGCATGGAGTATATTATACCCTTTCTCCCAGTTGCCTTTTTGCGTTATCAGGTAATAATCCTTAAATATGGGGGTGGCATCTTTCAGCAGCGATTCAATTTCACCGGATGACCAGACGTAATATTTTCCTTCTTCACCTTCACTGTCAGCATCATAAGAAGAATAAAATCCGCCTTCTGTATTCATCATTTCAGTAGTAATAAACCGGAGTGTTTTATCAAGCACATTGAGGTAAATTTCTTTCCCGAATACCTGGTAACCGGCAGCATACAGCGACATGAGTTGTCCGTTATCATACAACATCTTTTCAAAATGCGGGATCTGCCAGGTCGGCTCAACGGTGTATCTGTGAAATCCGCCTCCTACATGATCAAAAATACCTCCGAGCGCCATTCTGTCAAGCGTTAGTTCTGCCAGCTCCAGCGCTTTTTTATCTTTTTTCAGGTACCCGTAGTTTAAAAGTTGATGCAGGCTGCCGGGCAATGGAAATTTTATAGTGGACTGCAAACCGCCATGTTTTTTATCCATTTTGCCTTTCCATTTATCCACAGCCAGTGCGATATCGGTTTTTGAAACATTTTGTTCACCATATTCTCCTGCCGCATTGTATTGTTTCAGGTTGGTCATAATTTTCTGTGCCTGGGTAGTCAACCGTTCCGGGTCTTGTTCATACACTTCCTGCACCTGTTTAATTATGTTAATCCATCTGTCACGCGGAAAATAGGTGCCGGCAAATACAGGAGTGGCGTCAGGCAACGTGATTACATTCAGCGGCCACCCTGCACTTCCGATCAGCATCTGGGCGGCTTCGATATACACCTGGTCTATATCCGGGCGTTCTTCGCGGTCGATTTTGATGGATATATAATGTTCATTCATAATCCGGGCCACGGTTGTGTCTTCATACGATTCGCGCTCCATCACATGGCACCAGTGGCAGGCGGAATACCCGATACTTATGATCATCAGCTTGCCTTCCGATTTTGCTTTTTGCAGCGCTTTTTCACCCCACGGGTACCAGTTTACAGGGTTGTGTGCGTGTTGCAGCAAATACGGACTCGACTCATTGATGAGCGCATTGGTAAACGCATGCCCCTTCTCCTGTTCATCTCCTTCCGAATTACCTTCCTGCGCACATCCGTTTGTATTCATACAAAGGAACCCGGTTAAAACAATGATTATTCCTGTTCTGATATTCATAAATTGTAGTCTGACCGACGAAAATACTAACATTTTATTTTTTAACTCTCCAAAAATTTATATTTGCAGCAATATTTAATGCCGTACGAATGGTTTATGTTACCAGAAAAGAGCATTTTAATGCTGCCCACAGACTTTGGAATCCCGCATGGAGCAAAGCTAAGAATGATAAAGTATTCGGACCCTGCGCAAATGAAAACGGACATGGCCACAATTTTGAGCTTTTTGTGACTGTAAAAGGAATGCCTGATCCTGAAACAGGCTTTATCGTGGACCTGAAAAAGTTGAGCCTGCTGATTCGGAAAGAGATTATCGATCAGGTGGATCATAAAAATATTAACCTCGACGTGCCCTTCATGCAGGGAAAAATAGCCAGTTGTGAAGTGCTTATTATAGAATTCTGGAAAATTCTTGAACCTGCCATAAAAGAAATAACCGGTTACGGCACACTGTATAAATTAAAACTGGTTGAAACGCCACGAAATTTTGTGGCGTATTTCGGAGAATAACTCCCCTATATAATTCTGCCCGGATCAAATCATAGCTAAACGCTCACGGGATTATTTTGTAAAAATTTTATTGTAATTTTTTAATATCGCATTTGGCATCCGAACCGGTCTCATTTGCCAAATGCTGAAAACGGTCAATCATATTTACTCAAAATATATGATTTTGACCTTTTACCGGTAACGATCTTTAAAAAATAAAGACCTGCAGGGTGCTGAGTAATATTAATGGTTAGGTTTTTGTTTTCTTTAACGTAAATGACAGGTACAACCTGCTGCCCTATGCTATTATATAATCTGAAGCTGACTTTATCATTGATATGCGGATATGTAATTTCAAACCGGCCATTTGAGGGATTTGGGTAAATGGTAATACCTTCCAACATTGTCTTTTCCAAACCGGTTACAATCTGTACGAACTGAGATTCAGACGTACCCGTACATCCATATGTATCAACTACATCAACCCAATATTCACCTGATTCGACCGCCACAATGGCACGGTCCGTTGAAATGAGCTCCCCGTCTCTGAACCATTTGTAGCTTATCCCTTCTGAAGATGTCAGCAACGAATCTTCCATTGTAATCTGCGGCTGCAAAGGCGTCACTATCTTTTGAATAACCGTATCAAGTGCAAGGGTCAATCCATTTTGCATCAACCTGATCTGATAATTTGTGTTTTGCTGAACCGTACCTGTACTGAAAGTAAGCGGATTGCCTTCAGAAATCTGCATTTCTCCAACCTTGGCAGCATCACTCAGATTATATAAATAATACGACGTACCCACTGTTGTTTTTGAGAGGGTAATCAGGGTTGGATTTTCATTGCAAATCACTGTGGCAAATTCGACCTGACTTATATCTTCCTCAACAGTTAACAGCAAATTTACATCAGGATCATACACCATATTCACATTGTCATCATTGTTTTCGTAAAACTGAACCCGTGTTGCCGCATTCACATCTCTTTTGATTGCTACCGATATCATATCCAGATCGCCATCATTATCATAGTCGAAGCAGGCCGAGCCACGCCCCATTTGCTCATATCCAACTCCCGAATCCTCCGTTATATCCGTAAAGGTGTTGTCGCCATTATTTCTGAACATCCGGTTTGGATTATTTTCAGCATTGGCAACAAATTCGGCGCCTGTGGGAATCCAGCCATTGTTCACAAACAGATCTACATATCCGTCGTTGTTATAATCCAGAAAAGAGCTGCCCCACCCTGTTGTGAAAAGATCATTTACAAATTCATCCTCAACACCTGCGGAGGTGGTTATATCTGTCAGCATACCATCTCCGTTCGACAATAAAAGGATGTTTCGGCCAAGATTAGTTACATAATAATCATAGTTCAGATCATTGTTAATATCGCCAATGGCAATTCCCATCCCGTAAATTTTGGCTTCGAAGCCTGATTCTACTGTAAAATTGCTAAAACCAACTGCCGGATAATTGTTTTGGTAAAGTGTATTTGAAATATGCCAGGGACCAAAGTCATTGGCTACCATAATATCTATATCTCCATCCCGGTCATAATCCGTTAATGCAGTGGCCAGCCCACAACCCAGGTTAGCTACACCGTAGGCTACCGCTTGTTCGGCAAACGTCCCGTCTCCTTGATTTATATAGAGGTAATTCGGATAGCACTTGGGATCAAAACCAGTTATTGTAATCAAGCAAAGTTACGCCACCCCCCATCAATACGTTCAATTGGACAGCATGTTCAACCCCTGCATTTTCTCCAGTTTCAATAAAAATCTGACTGTGGCTTTCAAACGACAGCAGCATCAGAAAGGTAAAGATAATATGAACTAATTTTCCCGGTATATTACAATTTTCAGGCATCACAACCACATAAAATATTTCTGCTAACTAAAGATATTAAAGTTCTGAAAGAATATTATTTATACTACTTAAAAAATCAAGAAAGCTTAATATTACCAGCTATATCTAATAGGCAAAATCCCGTAATGATACAAGATTAAGTTTTAGGAAATCGGACTCTATGTAGGAACTGTCAAACGTATATTAATATAACAAGCTATTCCACTTCGAGTCTTTCTTTAATATTTCTTATTAATTCTTCCTGTCTTGAGCGCCTTTTGAGATCTGAGGGAGAAGCATTTTTACGCACTTTACGCACCATTTCTTCGTTTACCCGATCAAATTCCCTGACCTGTTCAGTTGTAAAAGCACCGTTGAGGTGTTGCTGCAAATGTATGTTGTTATAATTCAGGTCTTTTAAAACACTCCCTGCAATCAGATCGAAAAGCATGACATCATTATCGGACAATTCATTTACATACATTCCGTAATGATCCCTGATAATAGGCTTGGTAAGATTTTCCCACATTTGTCCTGAAGACGCCGTATTGATTGATTCCTTTGAATTATAATACGCCATAATTTCCGGGCTGTAGGGTAGATTCAGTTTGTCGCTGAGCGTATGCAAAACCTGCTCGGGATCTTTTAAAAGCTGCTCATATTTAACACTGAAAAACCGGCTTTCACCAACCTTATCCAGCACCTGCCGGGCTTTTAACTGTTCATTTTTCCACTTGTGGGCGATGTGATAAATATGTTTGGGGCCAACAATTGCTTTTCTAAACGATGCAGCCACATCCCTTCCGTCACGATATAGATAGATATAGAACGGTTTGAAACCATGCCTTTCCATATCAGCGATATAATAGGCATTATGCATGCTTTTACAGCACCATATATCCGCATTGTCCAGGCGGGCTTTTATCCGGTACACCGCATTTAATACTTCATAAATATTTTTGGCTTTACAGGCTTTTCGTATATCGTCTGCCTGCATTTCAATGCCCCACGAAACGGGATTCGTGTTTAGCAGATCTGTGACATCTGAAACCAGTTGCATAAAGTTTTGTTCGTTTTCAAGATTTCCGTAAAAAGTTATCAACGGAACGAACGTTTTCAGGATATGCGGAGGATGCGGCGCAGACACTTGTTCGAATTGGTTCAGGATTAACCGAAGCAGATTCGAACCGGATCGTTGGGTACCAATAATTTGTATGGAATCAATTTTATTCATCCTTTTAAATAAACAACAATCCGGCAATACCGAAAATCAATATTAAATACAGATAATTAATTTTAAACCTGATCAGCAATACGGCTGAAACCGCAGAAACTGCAAAAGTAAACCATACATTTGAAGATGCCTCGAACAGAATAAACAAAGATGAAATAATAAACGAAACAACTACCGGTTTCAATCCTTCAAGTATGGCCAGCCAGTACCGGTTATTCGTTGCGCGCTTAAATATATCCGCTATAAAAATGATGAGCATGGCCGAAGGTCCGAAAATAGCCATCGTGGATAAAAAAGCGCCTGTTATTCCGCCTATTTTGTAACCGATAAATGTGGCGCTAACCAGAATCGGCCCTGGCGTGATCTGCCCAAGGGCAATAGCATCCATAAATTCCGTTGAATTCAACCAGTTGTATTTTTCAACGATGATACTATGCAGCATCGGGATCATCACATAGCCACCTCCAAACAGCGTCAGGCTGATTTTTGAAAAAACAGCAGCCAGCTTCAGATTGATAATTTCTGAATTTTGAAAAATAACAGTTAAAATGATGACCAGCAAAAATACCATATGCCAGTAGGCCCTTCGCTTTTTTATAGTTAGCGTACCTGTCACGGGCCTGGATTCCGGTATATTCCTTAAAAAAAGCAAATACCCCATCAGGCCTCCGAAAAGCAGAGAAAGTATATAGAAAAAGTAACCTGTAAAATAAAAC
>QIDJ01000328.1 GCA_003228395.1 Flammeovirgaceae bacterium | reverse complement strand
TCAGCGGCGGGTATAACGGCTACAGAAGATGTTTTATATGCCTATACCGCCACCGTTGCAGATCCGGATGATGCCAATAACGGTTCCGACCTGACCTGGTCTCTGACTAATGAGCCCGGCAACATGATTGTAAGCTCTACCGGCGTCATCACCTGGACGCCGTCGGTCGGCGTGACTACATCCGGGGTGGTAACATTAACCGTACAGGACGGAGGAGAAAACGGAGCCTTACCGGATACGGAAAATTTTACCATCACGGTTGCCCCGTTTAATGATCCACCGGCCATTACATCAGCGGCGGGTATAACGGCTACAGAAGATGTTTTATATGCCTATACCGCCACCGTTGCAGATCCGGATGATGCCAATAACGGAACCGATCTGACCTGGTCTCTATCTAACGAACCCGGCGATATGGTTGTGAGTACTACAGGAGTCGTAACATGGACTCCCGCTGAAGGTGTTTTATCATCGGGAACCGTTACACTTACCGTTCAGGATGGCGGTGAAGATGGAGCTGCTCCCGATACGGAAGATTTCATCATTACGGTTACGCCTGTCAATGATCCGCCTGTCATTTCTTCTACTGCAGGCGCCACTACCACTGAAAAAACACTATATACATACACGGCCACCGTTATAGATCCGGATGACGCCAATAACGGAACCGACCTGACCTGGTCATTGACCAATGCGCCCGGCGATATGGTCGTGAGTTCTACAGGAGAAGTGACATGGACACCTGCAGAAGGGATTTTAACCTCCGGAACCGTTACACTCACTGTCCAGGACGGTGGGGAAGACGGAGCCTTGCCAGATACGGAAGATTTCACGATCACGGTAACTTCTGTAAATGATCCGCCACTGATTATATCTGCAGCTGCAACTACTGCAACGGAAGATGTGTTGTACACTTACTCGGCCATAGTGACAGACCCTGATGACACCAACAACGGAACTGATCTGACCTGGACATTGACAAATGAACCCGCCGGAATGGTCGTGAGCACTACCGGAGAAGTTACCTGGACACCCGGTGAAGGCGCTCTCACTTCGGGAACCGTTACACTTACCGTTCAGGATGGTGGTGAAGACGGAGCTGCTCCCGATACGGAAGATTTCATCATTACGGTTACGCCGGTCAATGACCCGCCGGTTATTACTTCAACAGCAGGTACCACGGCAACCGAAGAAACACTATATACGTACACGGCCGCCGTTTCCGATCCCGATGACGCAAATAACGGCACCGATCTGACCTGGTCATTGACCAATGAACCCCCCGGCATGGTCGTAAGCGCTACCGGGGAAGTTACGTGGACGCCCGGAGAAGGGTTTTTGTCCTCAGGAACAGTCACCCTTACCGTTCAGGATGGCCGTGAAGACGGGGCTGCTCCGGATACGGAAGATTTTACTATTACCGTCACCACGGTTAATGATCCGCCTGCGATTACCGGAACATCCACCGACCTGAATTACACCGAAGGGGATGGACCTGCAGCCATTGATAACCAGATTGTAGTCTCTGATGTGGATGATGCTGACCTTGGAATGGCTACCATTAGTCTGGGAGTTACCTTTATAGCCGGAGAGGACATACTTGGATTCGTTGATCAATCGGGGATAACAGGATCATTCGATACGGCAAATGGAATTCTTACCCTGACAGGTACAGCATCAGTGGATAATTATATGGTAGCCCTGGCAGGCATAACCTATGAGAACGCGAGCATGGAGCCCAATACAACTACAAGGAGTGTATCCTTTATGGTGAATGATGGGGTGGACGACAGTAATGTGTTTACCAGAAACATTCTGATTACGGGAGTAAATGAACCGCCAGTATTTGAGGAGGATGGTGTACAGGTCGATACGGTCAGGTTTATTATTTCGGAAGATGTGATCAGTACGCTATGTGTCGAGGCTACAGATCCGGAAGATAATTCAGTTCATCTGGAATCGGTTTCCGTAACCTCCCAGGGAGGAACTTTTGACAATGGCCCTGCCAATGACCTGTGTTTCGTATTTTCGCCGGAAGCTGATTTTAACGGCGTTTTTTATGGAATGCTTACTGTCTGTGATGACGGTAATCCCATTTCATGCACTACAGTGGTAGTTGAAATAACCGTATTGCCGGTAAACGATCCTCCTGTTGCCGAAGACGATGAATACACCGTGCAGGAGGATGAAGTGGTTACTGAAAATGTGCTGGATAATGACACCGATGCGGATGGGGATATCCTCACCGTAACTTCAACTCCGGTGGCGGATCCCTTGAACGGGGAGCTTATTCTGAACCCGGATGGGACGTTTACCTATACACCCGCCAAAGATTTCTCCGGTGTGGATTTTTTTACGTATGAGGTTTGTGATACGGCTAATCCGCCTGCATGCGACGAAGCCGATGTTACCATTACCCTGCAGGAAGTAGAAGACCCGGTGATTGTTTACCAGGCGCTTACACCGAATGACGACAATTTTAACGACCTGTGGGTGATCGAGGGTATCGAACAATTCCCCGGCAATATGGTGCGTATTTTTGACCGGTGGAGCAGCCTCGTTTACCAGGTGCAAGGGTATAATAATACCGACAGGGTATGGAAAGGAAATTCTAATAAAGGTTTAACCACAGGCGAATTACCTGACGGAACCTATTATTATGTGATCAGCCTTGGTGATGGCAGCAACGTTCTGAAAGGTTTTGTAGAACTCAAACATCAATGAGATATATACTGACCATATCATACCTTTTTATTTCATGGGCATCCCTGTACAGCCAGTCGGAAGCTACCTATTCGCAGTATATGTTTAATGGATTAGCTATCAATCCCGCGTATGCAGGGAGCCACCAATCACTGGATCTGTCCGTTTTATCGAGATTCCAGTCTGTAGGATTGGAAGGAGCCCCGCGAACACAAACATTTACCGGTCATACCGCGTTATTGGACCGGAGAATCGGCCTGGGTTTTTTGGTTATCAATGATGAAATAGGAGTCACACAGCAAACTGGATTCTATCTTTCGTATGCCTACAAGATCCGTTTTGACAGGTCAACCCTGTCTCTGGGGCTTCAGGCAGGTGGTACCCTGGTGGATGCCAAATACAGTCAGCTGCTGATTCGTCAACCTGGCGATCCGTTACTGGGTGATGACATTCAGGGATTCAAACCGAATTTTGGTGCCGGTGTTTACTATAGTTCGGACTTTTTTTATGCCGGGATCAGCATGCCTCAGATGATTGATGCCGGGGTAGAGAATTTTACGCAATTGCAACCGCTCATTTTCACAAGCGGCATAGTATTTACGCTGAATCCGGTATTAAAACTTAAACCCAATATCCTGTTCCGTGTTATTGACCAAAAGCCCGTGGAATTCAACTATAATATGAATTTGTTGATACATGAAGTAGTTTGGATCGGCGCTTCATACCGGCCCTCAAATACGGCCAATTTCATTCTTGAGCTGCAGTTAACGGATAATCTGCGATTCGGATATGCCTATGACTTCGGAATTAACGATCTGAGACAGGTGAATACAGGATCACACGAATTTCTGCTTAATTTTCAGTTAAGAAAAAACAAAAAGGGCGTGGTAAGCCCCAGATATTTTTAACCATGGAAAAGTTCCTGGCATATATGCTGCTTACAATGACCCTGGGTTTGACCGGAGCACCTGTTTTTGCGCAACAAAATATTGGAAATCTTTTGGTCAGGAATAAATACAAGGGAGACCAGTATTTTCTGGACCTCTATTATAAAAAAGCCATATCGTACTACCAACTGGCCTTGAAAAAAGATACCAACAGAGATGCATTGCGGCTAAAGATCGGCGACAGTTACCGGCTGCTGAATGATTATACTTCAGCAGAATCATGGTACGGACAAGTACTGGAGGCCAATCCGGATGACGCTGACCCCATCTATAAATATCACTATGCAAACGCGCTTATGGCTGCCGGAAAATATGATGAGGCAAGAGGATGGTTTGAAGCTTACCGGCTTGAAGTTCCGGAGGATTCAAGGGCGCAAAGAAAGATTGATGGTTTAAACAATCTTCCGATTTATTTCCTTGACTCCGGCATAGTAAAAATCATGCCACTTCCCCTGGATACCTCATTCAGCGAGATGGCTCCTGTGGCATATAAAGGCGGGTTGGTGTTTCTGAGCGCCAGGATTCAATACTCCCTGGTTGATCACGACATCCTCCGGAAAGAAGACCTTTATGACCTGTATTATGTTCCCGGGGATTCGAGTACCGGCTGGGGACTTACGGTTCCGTTTGACAAGGTGCTCAACACGCCGTTTCACGAAGGACCTGTGTCGTTCTACACGGGTGAAGATAAGCTGCTTCTCACACGAAGTAATTATTTAAACGGCCGGCAGACTGTAAGCGTTGATGGTAAAACCCGTTTGCAACTTTACACTGCTGTAAAAACCGGGGATATATGGGCCAATATACAGCCCTTAGAACTCAATGACCCCAATTTTTCATTTGCACACCCTGCACTTAACAGCAGTAATGATACGCTGTTTTTTGTATCGGATATGTCCGGAGGCTATGGTGGCACGGATATTTATATGAGCATATTTTCCAAAAACTGGTCGGAGCCGGTCAACATGGGGCCCGCAATTAATACCGAAGGCAATGAATTGTTTCCTTGCTATGTTTCTGACCGGTTGTTTTTTGCATCTGACGGACATGACGGCCTCGGAGGACTCGATATTTACAAAGCGGCGCTGGAAGGCGGACGTGTCAGGTATGTAACCAACCTGGGGTATCCTGTCAACTCTCCGATGGATGATTTTTCATACACCATTGATCCTATTACAAAAGCAGGATTTTTTACTTCTAACCGGGAAGACGGAAAGGGCAGCGACGATATTTACTCATTTGTTCAAAAAGCGCAGGTATTGCAGGGCATCGCCATTCAGGAACAGGATCGCTCACCACTGGCCGGTGTGCAGATCAACCTGGTAAAGGATGGCCTGATGTTTGCCACCTATGTTACAGGCGCAGACGGGACGTTCAGGTTGTACCTGCCGCTGTCATCTGATTTCAAAATTACGGCCCGCAAAGACGAACATTCGCTGAGAACGAACTTGCAACTTACCACACGGAGCAGCCGGGTGGACATCGACACGCTGTTGATCGAGATGTTTAAACACGACTTTTTTGCGCGGGGACTCGTATATGACAGCGAAACCCAGGAAACGATGCATAATGTTCGCCTGATCATTAAAGATAAAAGTACCGGGCAGGCCGATACGGTTTTGACAGATATTAACGGAAGGTACAGCTTTATTATAGAACCCGGTAAAAACTATGTTATCCGGGCTGATAAAGAACGGTTTTCTATAGATAGCGTACAAATAAACACTTTTGCCATAAGCAAGGGGGTAATAATCAATGACTTCGTACTTGATGAAGAATACCTTGGCAAGGAAAGCATCTTTTTTGCCTATGATAAGTATGATTTGCGGACGGAAGACCTCCCGGTCTTGCAAAAAGTAATGAACATCCTGAAAAGATATCCGAACGACTGGCTGATAATCGGAGCGCATGCAGATTCGCGTGGCACCAAAGAATACAATCAGGAACTTTCAGAAAAACGCGCCAATGCCGTTGTAGAATATTTTATTTCCAATGGCGTATCAGGCGATAAAATCATTGCACGGGGATTTGGAGAAGGCTTAATTCTTAACCGGTGCGCCGATGGAGTAAACTGCCGTGAAGAAGATCATTCAAAAAACCGTCGTGCTGAAATCACTGTAGAGGAGAAGCTGCCTGAGGAGGATACGGAAAGTATCAAATAATTATTACACATATTGCCTGCTGCAAACTGAAAACTGCCAACTCATTGACCAATTAGGTTTTAAATCAGACTTCCTTTTTTGACGCAACCAGTTCAATGCCAATTTCGATGTCGTCATAAATAATTTTATCGCCGAGGTCATCGAAAAAAGAACCCGATCCGTAGCGTACGTTATATTCGGACCGGTCGAAAACAATTGCCGCTTTCACATGAACCTCCGAATCCGACATCGTGATTTTTGCCGGGAAACTGTTTGGGTGCGTTATCCCTTTATAGTTATTTTTAAATTTCTGTTTATAAGTTTTACCTGACGTGCGCAAAGCTACCAAGGTTTCGTTTATTTTGATGTTTGAACATTAAAAAATTATTGATGGAACTTATTTACAGGTAAAGTAGTTTGTAAATTGTTTTATATAATGATTTTAAACCAACAAAATAAAATATTGTTGTGAAGAAAAGTTATAAAAATTATTACTTGCTTTTGATTCTGCCGGTTTTATATGCATTTATACCGGCATCGGAGCCGATTGACGCCCCCGTATGGAAAATTGATAAAGCCCATTCGTCAGTGAGTTTTACAATCAATCATTTTTTCACGCCTGTGGCAGGACGATTCAGTGAATTTGATATTGACTTTGCATTTGACTCCAATGATCTGGAGAGCAGCAAGCTGATGGCTGTGATTAAAGTTAAAAGTGTAAATACGGGTAATGAAAGAAGGGACGAAGATATACGCTCTGATAATTTTTTCGGAGCCAAAGCATATCCCGAGGTGAAGTATGAATCTGAAAAGATAGAACGTACAGGCGGAAATGAATACCTGATGCACGGTAAACTTACCATTAAGGAAACCACAAAGGATGTGGCCCTTCCATTTACCGTACTGGGAACCATGGATCACCCCCGCAGAGAAGGCGTGGAGATAATGAGCATTAAGAGCGAACTAAAAATCAACCGGACTGAGTATGAGGTAGGTACCGGCGACTGGATGCGCACCAATATGGTAGGCGATGAAGTAAGCATTCAGATTTTTATCGAGGCAAACAGAAAGAAATGAGGCATTGATCTGCGGCTCTCAAAACAAAATGCCTAAAAGCCATTCCATTCAGGATGGCTTTTATACATTTGAACCTTATAACTAGCCTTACTTTATATGCTGAAAAAAATAAATACAGCCACTTCTTTTATTCAGGAGCGCACACAAATTAAACCGGATTACGGGATTATTTTGGGTACCGGTCTTGGGGCGCTTGTCGATGACATAGATATATCAGATATAATCGAATACCAGGATATTCCTCATTTCCCGGTTTCAACGGTGGAGTTTCATAAAGGCAGGTTGATATTCGGTCAACTAGTAAACAGGAATGTAGTAATCATGCAGGGCAGGTTCCATTATTACGAAGGATACAGCATGCAGGAGGTAACGTTTCCCGTAAGGGTACTCAGGCAACTTGGTATCAGGAGGTTGTTTATTTCCAATGCGGCAGGAGGGGTAAATCCCGAATATGAGGTAAGCGACCTGATGATTTTGAGCGATCATATCAATTTATTGCCTGATAACCCGCTGCGCGGACAAAATATAGACGAGTTAGGCCCGCGGTTTCCAGATATGAGCGAACCCTACGATCTGTCCATGATCGAAACAGGCCTGAAAGTGGCAAAGGAGCATGGAATTCCAGCCCATAAAGGTGTATATGCCGTTGTCACGGGCCCGAACCTCGAAACCGAAGCGGAATATAAGTATGTGCGAATAATCGGGGCCGATGCAGTTGGTATGTCAACCGTTCCAGAAAACATTGTAGCCCGTCACATGGGCATACCCTGTTTCGCCGTTTCCGTGATTACAGACCTGGGTATTCCTGGCCGGATAGAGAAAGTAAATGTGGATAAGATCATAGCGGCGGCAGTAAAAGCAGAGCCGGGTATGACTACCATTATCGAAGGCATCCTGAAAACGCTCTGATGGGATAAATCAGTCTTTCCGGATCAGCCGTCCTGATCCCAGATATTTCATGTCAATCATGGGTGGATCGGTATAAATTTCAACGTTTCCGGAATTGCCGATGGTTCCAAGCAATTCATCGGAAGGGCTTACCATAATGGTGTTTGTTCCGTTATGATCAATATCAACCTGCTTTGCCCGCAGGTTTTTGCCAAAAAATTTACCGTCATTCAAATAAAAACCAACATTCAAATAGTCAAGTGATCCCCTAATTGTGAAGTTTGCAAGAGAATTTGAAACGATGTTAAGCGACGCTCCATCAATAACAAGGTTTATGTCACTTGGCGATTCGGAAGCTATGATACTAAGAGTTTGGGTGTGGAGGGTGTCTTTTGAGATTAATGAACCGTATCCATGCATATGAACTTCAGTTAACGACGGATTGGTGACATACACATTTATGGCTTTGTAATCACGTACCCAGTTGCATGTGTTTTGATTTTCAATGATCAGGGTATTATCCGTTAAATTAAATGAAATTTTTGAAATCAGGTTTTTACCGGCCTCAACCAGTACCATCCTCTCGTTTCCGGAAACCAGAACAAGGTTGATGTTGTCGTGCAGGCTGATTTTATCAAAATCCGTTATGGCTACCGCGTTCGTTACCACCGGACCCGTTTTTTTTATGCAATCAAATGCATTTTCATCGTTACACGATAACATTACCATGCAAATACAGGAAAAACAGATATGATAAAAGGCCTTTCTCATAGTCTTGTCCCGATTCCAAGCTCAGCCATTTCGGCAGTACCGCCATGGGCTTTCAGGTTTAAGGCAAAAAACAGTTTATTGTTATTTGCGTAAAATTTGAGTCCGTAACGCTGATACACAGGCTCCACGGCTTTGTATGGCCGGTAAATGTAGTATCCGAATTGTACAAGTACGGATACCCGGGAAATAAACAGCTCATGGCCCAATGTCAGACCAATACGTTTAAAATCCGGTGCATTCTCTTTTGTAAAAGTATCGTCATTTTCTATTTCTTCTTTCAGGGCGATGCTGTAAAAGAGGTCTATCCCTCCGTTAATTGCGCTTTTGGTATTTAATTTTTTATCAATATAGTTGTTCAATGTGAAAAAAGGATATGTACCACCGCCAACCTTATTTGCCTTTAATCCGGTGTAAGCGGCAATGTTGTATCGTAAATGAGTATCTGTCTGAGGTTGCAAACCGGAGTGCGTATGCTGATACGGAATGTCCGGTTGTCCTAACCGTTTGCCTACCCCAAATTCCAGCAATACTAAATTTATTCCTTTGTTGGGTTTACGAACCGCGCCATTGGAAAAATGGGTAATATTCGGGGCGATGCTGAACTTCCAGCCGGAGCGGCTGGCGAATTCATATGTTAACCTCGTTTGCATGGCAAATGTGAAAGACGTGCTGAGTACATTGTTTTTGTTATTTGTCTGCGGATCGTACGGGTTGGTATTATATCCTAATCCGGCTCCGATACGTAATTTAAAGTTATGTTGGGATGGCTGGGTTTTATTCAGATAAAAATCAAAATAGGATATCCCGGAAATGGTTTTGCCGAGAATGGGATTTCCATAATCATAATACCCCAATGAAAATCCAATATCAGGGTAGCTGTACAGCGATTCCCATGGTTTTTGGCCATACGTATGTTTATTGATAAATATTTCAACTCCGCCGGGGTGGCTGGTAATAAGGTGTCCGATTTCCGGGGAATGCATATAAATAAATCCGTAAAAAAGGTTGGCCCCCACCGTGTAGTTGTATGCAGGGTCGGTATTTTGTGCAAACAGGTACTTGCTGCATAACAACAAAAAGAGGATTATTGTTATGAGGATATTTTTCCCGTTGAAAACCATTCTACCAAAAAAGACAAGTTCAAAAATAGATAAATTGACGATGAACATAAAAGAAAAGAAAGTAATTATTGCCGGCACGATTATGCATGTAACTGGTAGAGCGCAGCCAGATTATCATCATGTGGAAATAGAGGTGTGTCCACTCAGGCCGAAAGGGGAAAAGGGGTGATGTAGCTATGAATCGTTGGCCGCAGCGCGGCACTGAAATTTAGAGGAAATTCAAAAGTTAGCTATTAAAACAGAAATGTCAGAATACAGTAATACCGCCATGAAGATTTGCCTGCTGTTATAGCGTGTTATTTCTCTTTATTTATCCATTTCTCCATTGCCTTCATTTCTATTTCATTAATTTCATGACCACCTTCAAATTCAAATAGAAATAGATCATAACCAAATTTTGTATAAAGTTCCCTTGACTTATACGCAAACTCAATATCTATTATTTCATCTGCTTTGCCATGAGCAATAAATACTTTTAAATGATTTGCAGATCGGAAGGATTCTTCTGCAGGCCATTCTATCTCAAAGAAATCTACCCACGGAGACCACACAGATTCATATAAGGGAGGACCAGATAGAATTATCATCCCCTTTAAAAGTTCCTGGTTATTAATTCCAACTATTTGTGTAATAATTGACCCTTGAGAAAATCCCATTAAATACACTTCGCTAATTTTGTATTTTTCTGTTAATGATCGGATCAGATTTTTAATATATGGAGATGTCAGTTTTAAGGCTTTCTGCATGGCGATTAGGTCCCCACTTGGCCAGGCTGACCAGTCATAACCAATTTCACCGCCCATTAACCACTTATATGGCGCTTGAGGTGTGGCCATTATAAACTGTGGATTTTCGAAGTGCCTCCAGATGTCCTTAAAAGTCTCATATGACCCACCACCACCATGCAAACTTATTATCAAAGGGAAAGATTTTTCTAGAGTATAGCGATTGGGGAACAGCACCTTACATTCAAAAAGAGCCGGGCTTTCAAAATAGAGCGAGTCTGATTTTACTCCATCTAATTTAGTATCCTGACCTTTGACAAAATTTATTCCGCTACTTATTAGTAGAATGAATATTAATGTAACTATTCTTTGAAATACATTCCTTTTCATATTATGCTTTATATAATTCTTCAATATTCTAATTGTATTACAACTCCCACGACTTGTTCATTTCCTATTGCTTTACTTTTATGACCTTTTCCTGTGGTGTCTTCAACTAGAGTGATACTCCCAGGTCCAAATTGTCTAACTTCTCCATCACTAACCTCTGCCTCAATAACACCCGAAAGATAAACCACAAACTGCCTTTTTGGAGCAGGATGCCATTCACCTTTCCATCCTGGTAAAACACTCAGAAATCCATATCTGGTTGAAGAGTTTAAATCAGAAGTGAATATTGGTGGTGCAGGAGGTGCGAAATCAATTTCATGTAAATCAATTTCTACATCCTCAAAATGAGATTCGCCAAGTGAATCTGCATATACTCTTACATAATTAAGTTGTTTTATATTGTTAGAACTTTCTTGTGCTTCTATGCTTCCTAACGAAAAGAGTGATATAATTAACAGCAACATAAAAATCCGATTATTTGTTAAGATTTGTTTCATAATTAACCTGTTGTTATTTAATCTCCTTAATCCAAGTTTCAATAGTATTTACCAATTCTTCCTTTACATTTCCAAATCCGTGATTCGTATCAAAAACTTGAATTTTCACATTCTCTGCATTTAACTCCTGAAGTTTACGATATAAAGGAAGTATATGATCCTCGAGTACAATTTGTTGATCTTTCCAGCCACCCAATAATAGAATATCCACATCTGTTAATTCACTGGAGTGTTTAACCAAATCATAATTGTCCAGATTGGCTATCCAATTTTTAAATAGTAAGTCAACGTCACACTTTATTGGCCCTTTGGGGTAATTGACTTCCTCAAACATCTGATGAAACATTTTGTAGAATTCCGGGTCAGATTTTATCATCCGGCCAAAGACTGATTCATCAGCACCGGCAATGGAAATGATTCTTTTTATTTCTGAATTATAAATTGCTGAAGTTAAAGCAATAGCCCCTCCATAACTCCATCCACTGATGACAATATTCGCAGTATCAATTTTAAATTTATCAATATT
>QIDJ01000060.1 GCA_003228395.1 Flammeovirgaceae bacterium | reverse complement strand
TCGGCTATGGGTGGAAAACCCGTCAGGCCGAAATAAGAAATCGTATCCAGTTGATAGTTATCGCCCAGGTTTATAAATAGCTGGGTGGTCCTGGTTTCGGGTTCACCCCGGGCAAACGCAATCCTGCCTTTGGTGTTTGGGGTATTTACCTCCGCATCTTTCAACGGGTATTTTTCCCAGGCTTCATTCAGCGTTTTCTTATCCGAAATGCCGAACTGTGCAACGTAATCAACCTGCACCCTGAAGATAGCCATATCAGTGAAAAATCCACTTACGACAAGCTGGTAAAACCGGTCCACGCCATCCGGATCCCAGTTGCGGTACGCGCTCACCCTGAATTCACCCTGCGTGGTTGTGAATAATGCCGTGAACTCCGCGGGAGCTTCCACCTTAAGTAATTTACGTGTAGGCCCTTTTTGTGACCAGACATTACCCGTAAGCTGCATAACGCATAAAAATCCAACTAAAAGACGAACCTGTAGTTTCATTTCCTGTACGATTTTATATGATATCCTGAAATTAGAGAAATAGCGCTGTCGTTTCAAATAAATCCGTATCTGATTTCGGAAAAAATATTTAACAGCAGTAGAAATCCCGATCGTCTGACACGTATTGCCGGATTGGCCGCAGTACACAGAAAATATGATTTTGCATAAAATGCCAATTTTAATGCCTTCTGTTAGAAGGACTTATAATTTTTGCATGATGCCCCGAAAACGCAATCCTTTTTTGCGATTTTTAAAAATCTTTACGAACGCATCTTCGGAATTCCTTTTGATTGTCACCTTCTGACTCTGTTACATTTGATGCATAATCAAATTGTTAAATGTCAAAAATTTTAATCAGAAATGGATATATCCATTTACAAACGCTTACAAACGAATACAAGTATATGACAAACGGGTATAAACATTTAATTACCGGATAACAGATTCCGGCCTGGGTACTTAGCCGGCACAAATAGAAAGTTATGAATTTGCTTTTAATTATATGTTCAACTTAAATTTTACAATTATGAATGCATTAGCAAACAGAGTGCAGCTCATTGGCAACCTGGGTAAAGACCCGGAAATCAAAAATCTGACAAGCGGCAAGATCAAGGCCAGTATAAGTCTTGCCACCTCGGAGGTTTACCGCAACAGCGATGGTGAAAAAATCACGGATACGCAGTGGCATAACGTGATTGCCTGGGGTAAAACGGCGGAGATCGCCGAAAATTATCTCCAGAAGGGAAACAAGGTGGCCATCGAAGGTAAACTCGTTCACCGGGTGTATGAAGACAAGGAAGGCAAAAAGAGGTATGTTACCGAGGTGGTGGCTTCAAGCCTCATGATGCTTGACCCAAAACCCAAAGCCAACTGAGGACTGGCAACGGCCTGGCAGGTTTTAATAAACTGTCAGGCCGTTGATTTTGATTGACACTACATACATTCTTCTCATAACCAATAGCACAAGCCAACCGGCAGGTATAGGTCCGGCCTGCCCTATTTTATCCATCGCCTGTATATCCTCATTAGCTGTATTTGTGAATACCCCAGGCTGTACAGCAGGTAAATCAGATAGTAAACAAACTGCAGCCTGAAAACACGCCTTCGTAACAAAAAGACTTTGATCGCCATACCTGAAGGCATTGACATCGAACCGTGTAAACCAGCAATTCATCTTTAAAAACCAGTGGTTATTGTCAAAATCCAGCCTAAAAGAACCACTGTTATTGCCTGTAAGTACGGTTTCTATAATTTCCGAGGTAAATCCGGGTGGTGGGTACGAATCGGCATGCAGAAAGTACAGTACATCACCCTGCGCATGTCCGGCGCCCAGGTTCATTTGTGCTGCCCGAATAGCGAGGTATATCTAATTTTGAAGGTACCACCATTTTTTTAATGGATAGGATTCTTGAAGCCTGCCAGCCTGGTGGGTTGGAAGCTTGACTGCCGTGGCAGTTTGGAAGTCAGGTGTCATTCCTGACTGCTTAATCACGCATAACCAGGGATATTTTTAACACACTTGTTCAACATTCTTCCGTTAAACAGAAGGGCGATAATCCTCCTAAAAGCCTGCACCTCAGATCGAATATTTTTTCCTGAATAAAAAAAATATTAGATTTAGGATTAATTAGTGCGCTTGTTACCCGCCATGAGAAATATTTTTTAATTCTGAACTAGAAAAGAATACTAAATTGCCGATAGTTACGAGTAATACACGCTGGGGAAGTTTAAACTGGAAGCGGATGAATATAAAGCAGGCATTCATTATTGTTTCCGTTTCTGCCCTGGCATACTTTACTTTACTCAATGTACTTCTTCGTTTTGAGGAAATTCATCCCGAGGCCAGCATTCAGAATCTGTTTGATGCAGTATGGTGGTCACTGGTAACTATTACTACCATCGGGTATGGCGACATGTATCCGGTCACAACCGGAGGAAGAATGATCGGATTTGTGTTTTTCGCCATCAGCCTGAGCGTATATTCAATTCTCATCGGGAGAATTACGAACCTGATAGCAACAATTTTGGAAAATAAAAAAATGGGATTTTACGGTATGAAACACACAGGACATACAGTGATAATAGGTTGGGGATCATTCGGGAGAATGGTTACCGATGAATTGGTTGCTGCCGGAACAAAAGTGGCAGTAGTAACCAGGGAAAAGGATAGCATTGATTTGATCAGGGAAGCATACACCACCTCTCAGGTCTTTACACTCTATTCCGACCTTACTAATATTGAAACGTTGCAAAAAGTAAATGTAAAAGACGCCGCCATGGTATTTATAAACCTAGATAACGACACGGAAAAACTTGTCTATATTTTAAATATCAAAAAACATTATCCCGAACTGAAATACATTGTAACCATTGACAATGCCAATCTGAAAGACACCTTTCTTTCGGCCGGCACCACATATGCTATTTCCAAAACAAGCCTTGCTTCCAAATTGCTTGCCAGTTATATTTTTGAACCCGATGTGGCTTCCTATAACGAAGAAATCATTGCGTATGCTGACAACGATGAAGATTATGATATGAAAGAGTTTCAGGTCCTGAAAAACAACCCATATCTGAATCAGTTTTATACCAAAGTTTTTTACGACCTGAAAAAAGACTTTAACGCCATTCTGGTTGGTATTGTAAAATGTAACGAAACACGGACATTACTCAAGAACCCTGAAAACGATATCAAAATTGAGGTGGGTGATTACCTGATCATGATCGCTAATGGCAAAACAGAAAAAAAGATCGTCAGGTTGTTCGGCACCAAAGAAGGGTTCTTTGAATAACTCTTAATTAACTGCATAAATAACCTGCAGCGTAGGCAGCGTAGGCAGCGTAGGCAGTGTACCCTAATTGTATCTCATTATATTTTCATTTTTACAATAATCCGGTTTTTTGGAAAATGAGTTATATATTTATGCAACATGAAATGAGATGCGGTTTTTAATTCTGTTTACATGCTTATCTGTCTTTCTTACGGGAAGCATTCTCCAGGCTGAAATACATTTTCAGGAAGCAGACTCACTCCTCACCACGGAGGAAAAATTAATTCAGATTGACAGCCTGATACAGGTCAATGACAGTATCAAAAACTATCCGGGAGCCATTATTTACATTAAAAAAGGTCTTAATTTGGCTCAAAAGCATAAAAACCAGGATAAAGAAGCAGATTACGAACTTAAACTCGCCCGGTTTTACTACCTGCAGAAAGACATACAGGAATCGCTGATCCATTTCAGGCTTTATTCGCTCCTTAGAGAAACATATATAAGAAATACAAAAACCCGGGAACTGACAGAACTGGAAGACGCCTATATAGACGAGCTGAATAACCTGATGTATGAACTTGAACTGAATCAACAGTTGATCGGCAATCTTCAGGCTGAAAATGAACGGTATTTTCGTGGGCAAAAACGTATTTCAACGGCCATAAAACTTGGAATTGGCGCCATCATTTTCATTGCATTGATTCTTATTTACAACCGGATAACATCAAAAAACAAATCAAAACAGAAGCTTATAAAGGAGAACAAAGAATTGCAGCGGCTTTCGGAAATGGTGGTAAAATACGAAGAAGAGCAAACCCGGAATCTGCTCGAAATCAGCCAGCTTCGGGACCGGCAAAAGCAGATTACCTGGTATGCGCGGCATATTCAACTGGCATTACTCCCTGAAAAAGCTGATTTCAATGAAAATTTAAAGCATTCCTTTGTTTTACACATACCACGAAATACCATATCAGGCGATTTTTATACGGTTCATAAAACAGGCCATAAAATCGTACTTGCCGTACTTGATTGTCCGGGACATGGTACGGATGCAGCATATTACACCGTACTGGCATACCATTTTTTAAAAGATATTTTTCATAAGGGCATAACCACACCATCAATGATTCTTACCATGCTGGATCAGAAACTCAAACATGAAACCGGACAAACAGGTCAGCGTCAGGAAGAGGTGAACGGGATAAAAGCCGCTATCTGTGAGATTAATACAAAAACCAAAGAAGTTGAATTTGCCGGCGCACACTTTCCGCTGTTTTACGTACACCTGGACGAAATTCATTATGTAAAAAGCAACAGGTTTCCGGTAGGTGATCCTATGTTCAGCGATAAATTTTACTCTTCCGACCACATCAGACTCTCCACAGGCGATATGATCTATCTTGCTTCAGACGGTTATTACGCACAATTCGGGGGTAGAAAAAACAAGAAATTTATGCGCAGTTCGCTGATCAGTCTTTTTAAAACCATGTATGACCAGCATGTCAGTGAACAGCGTTTTATTCTTGAAAAAGTATTTAAAGAATGGAAGGGACGAAATGCACAAACCGATGATGTGCTTGTGATTGGGGTGAGGTTATAAAAAAAGTCACTGATCAATGTTCCGCGACTTTTTTATGTACCACTGAGGAATAATCACTTAATTTCCACTTCGTCCAGGTTCATAAATTCGATTTTTCCGTTCGTATCCACATCGATGGCCACCACACTGTCCTTATGAACATTGCCCGATAAGATTTTCTTTGAAAGTTCATTGAGTATTTCGCGTTGTAATACACGTTTGAGTGGCCGGGCGCCAAACTGCGGATCGTATCCCCATATAGCAAGTTGTTCCTTTGCCTTACCTGATATTTCAACCCGTATTCCATTTTCTTCCAATCGCTTGCGAATTATGTTGAACTGGATATCCACGATCTTTCTGAGGTCTTCAGCAGAAAGCGGACGGAACATAATCAGGTCATCCACACGGTTCAAAAATTCAGGTTTCACTGCTTTCTTTAAAAGTTCGAATACCTGCAACCTGGTTTCTTCCACTATTGTTTCTTTATTTACATCCGTGAGTTTCTCGAAATTCTCACGTATCAGATGCGAACCGATATTTGTTGTCATTATGATGATGGTATTTTTAAAATTGGCTATACGGCCTTTGTTGTCAGTTAACCGGCCATCATCCAGCACCTGAAGTAAAATGTTGAATACATCCGGATGTGCTTTTTCAATTTCATCAAGCAAAATCACGGAATAGGGTTTTCTGCGCACAGCCTCAGTGAGCTGGCCTCCTTCATCGTACCCAACATAACCGGGAGGCGCCCCGATAAGCCTGCTTACTGAATGCCGCTCCTGATATTCCGACATATCGATCCGTACCATTGAATTTTCATCGTCAAATAAATATTCTGCCAGGGCTTTGGCCAGTTCCGTTTTGCCTACTCCGGTTGTGCCGAGAAATATAAAGCTTCCGATCGGACGTTTGGGATCCTGCAATCCTGCACGGCTTCTTCGTACGGCATCCGACAACGCCTGTATAGCTTCTTCCTGGCCGGCCACTCTTTTGCTCAACTCATCTTCAAGATGCAAAAGCTTTTCCATTTCACTCTGAAGCATCTTCGATACGGGAATTCCGGTCCATTTAGCGACCACTTCCGCTATATCTTCGCTATCAACTTCTTCTTTCAACAGCGGGCTGTTGCTCTGCATCGCGCGCACCTTTTCTTTCAGCATTTCGAGTTCATTTTCCTTTTCAACCAACTTACCGTACCTGATCTCTGCCACCTTTCCAAATTCTCCGGCTCTTTCTGCCTTCACGGCTTCCAGCTTCAGCACATCAATTTCCTCCTTTGCACGCTGCATACCATGAATCACTTCTTTCTCATTTTCCCACTTTGCTTTTATTTCGTTGCGTTTACCGGTAAGCTCGGCAAGTGCCTTGTTAAGCTTTTCTTCTTTTGCTTTATCTTTTTCGCGTCTGATGGCCTCCCGTTCAATTTCAAGCTGCCTGATCTTACGCTCCAGTTCATCCAGTTCTTCCGGTAGCGAATCAATTTCGATACGTAATTTCGAGGCAGCCTCATCCATCAGGTCAATCGCTTTGTCAGGTAAATGTCGTTCAGATATGTACCGGTGCGACAATTCGACGGCAGCAATTACAGCATCGTCCTTAACTCTAACGCCATGGTGTAATTCATACTTATCCTTAATGCCGCGCAAAATTGAAACGGAATCTTCCACACTGGGTTCATCTACGGTCACAGTCTGAAAGCGCCTTTCAAGCGCTTTATCTCTCTCAATATACTTTTGATATTCTTTCAGTGTGGTAGCGCCAATGGCATGTAATTCTCCTCTTGCCAGTGCAGGTTTTAGCAGATTAGCGGCATCCATGGCTCCTTCGCCACCACCACCGGCGCCAATAAGGGTATGAATCTCATCAATAAATAATATGATCTCCCCATTCGAATCAGTTACTTCTTTAATCACGGATTTCAATCGCTCTTCAAATTCTCCTTTATATTTTGCGCCCGCTACCAGCAAGCCCATATCAAGAGAAATAATGGTTTTTGTTTTCAGGGTGCCGGGCACATCGCCATTCACAATGCGTTGGGCCATGCCTTCGACGATGGCCGTTTTCCCTACGCCAGGCTCGCCTATGAGCATCGGGTTATTCTTGGTTCTCCGCGACAAAATCTGCAGGACTCTTCTGATTTCATCGTCACGGCCGATTACGGGATCAATCTTACCTGCTTTTGCCAGCTCGTTCAGATTATTCGAATAGCGTTCAAGCGATTTGTATTTTGATTCTGCATTCGGGTCAGTCACTTTACTACCGCCCCGTAACTCTTTGATTGCCTTTATCAGTAATTTTTTTTCAAAACCCAGGTCTTTCATTAATAAGGCCGTATCGTCCTTCCCGCTAAATAAACCCAGCATGATATGTTCCACCGCGATATATTCATCCTCAAAATCTTTCAACATCTTTTCTGCATATTGAAGAACAGATGCCGATGCATTTGAGAAATAGGGTTGCTGACCTGAAACTTTGGGATATTTTGAAATAATCTCATCCAACCGTGTTTCAAGGAGTTCCAGGTTAATATTCAGTTTTTTAATCAAAAACGAAGAAACGTTCTCGTCGGTATGCAGCACAGCTTTAAGTATATGTCCGGGTTCAATAGCCTGTTGCTCATTACCCGATGCAAGCGCTGCTGCATGCTGAATTACTTCCTGTGATTTTATCGTATATTTATCTAAATTCATACCCGTATCTGTTTGAAATTCTCCTTTTTTTATGCGATTTAAATACCTCAAATGTTACACCATATGGATATTCCTTGCTTTTATCTGCTATTATGTCATATAACGGCCTCTTTCAAACTTATTATAAGACATTTTGTCATAACTGATCCTGTTCCCGGATGAGCGTTAAATCGGTTAAAAAAATAACCACTTGTGAGGCCTGATATACTCATCAAATAAATTTCTTGTTTTATTTAAAGTATAAAACATATATTTTTGCCATTTCGATGTATTAATATCGAACTTTACTTATTTGATTTGCATTTTAGTAGCATGCTGTATTTATATGGGAATTTGTAATAGCAAAATTATGAAACTAAATTTTCTGACAATTGTACTTGTTGCAGGTATCTACCCGGTATTTGGTCAAAGTGCCTGGAACTGGCCTGAAGATGAGCAAATGAAAGAAATGGCCGAAGAGAAGAACGTACTGTATAATGATGCACGTAAAGGAGGAGATTTTGAGTCTGCAGCAAATGATCTTAGCTGGCTGCTTGAAAATACGCCTGACCTGAATCCATCGTTATATATAAACGGCGTCAAGATTTATAAAGAACTCACAAAGTCATCATCGGGTGATAAACAAAACCAATATCAGAATAAAGTAATGGAACTCTATGACCTGCGCATAAAATATTTTAATCATGAAGCACAGGTGCTCGACAGGAAAGCCTACGATGCCTACAGGTATTATAAAGGTGACAAATCAAAATATACATGGTTATTTGAACTCTTTGAAAAAACCTATGAACTCAATGGCAACAATATCGGATCTCCAAATCTGGTGGCCTATATGGATGTAATCCGGAGATACAAACTGACGGGAGGTGAACTGAATGATGATGATGTTCTTGACCGGTACACGAAAGTAACCGATATCATCGATTATAAAATTGCCAACGGATCGGACAAGGCCAAGATGGAAAAAACAAAAAACTTTGTTGATAAAATGCTCACAGAAATGGTTACCGTTGACTGTGACTTTATTTCAACCAATCTTGGCAAAAAACTAAAAGAAAAACCGGATGATCTGGAACTTGCAAAGAAAATTCTGAGCCTATCAATATCGGCAGGCTGTACAAATCAGGATATATTTCTTGATGCTGCAAAGGTTGTCCAGAAGCAAGAGCCTGATTATGGCATGGCCAAAGTGATCGGTACTAAACTGGCAGCAGACGGCAAGTATGAATCTGCTGTATCCTATTACAAGGCTGCACTTGGACTGGCAGATACAAATACGGAAAAAGCCGATATTTATTTTGAACTTGGCCGGCAGTACACCCAGCGAGGGATGAAATCACAGGCCCGTGCCAATTTTCTGAAATCTGTGCAAACAGATCCAACACGTAAAAAAGCTTATAAGCTTATTGGTGATTTGTACATGACAAGCTATGATGAATGTAAAAAAGGAGAAAGCAAAGTTGAAGATCGTGCTGTTTTTATTGCCGCGTACAACATGTACAAAATGGCAGGAGAAGCAAAAGCAATGGCCAGCGCCAAAGCGCAGTTTCCTTCTATAGAAGATCTTTTTACAGAGAATTACAACGAAGGCGATTCTTTTAAAGTAGGATGCTGGATTAACATGACCGTAACTTTACAAAGGAGGCCTGAAAGCTGATCCGGTTTAACCGGGAGTTGATAAAAATAGCAGAGGGAGGCATACAGCGCTTCCCTTTTTTTTGTTCTACTGTTTATAAGTGGCAATGCCTGACTGATTAAATGCGTAGGTGCTCAGATTAAATTTATTGTAATTGGGCTCTTTAATTATATACTCTGATAATCAGCATTTTAGCATCCTGTTATAAATCCCTTTCTCAATCATACTATCTTTGCACATATGGCAAAGGTTGATATACGTAAGCTAACTGATACAGAATTGGCTGATTTTTTCATAAAATATGATGAAAAGACATTCAGAATCAGGCAGATAAATGAATGGCTATGGAAGAAATCAGCAACTGATTTTGACGTTATGTCCAACCTTTCGGTAAAATTGCGCGAATTACTGAGTAAAAATTTTTCTATAAATAATTTGGTAATTGACCATAGCCAGGTGAGCGCAGATGGTACCATCAAATCTGCATTCAGGTTATATGACGGCAACTTTGTTGAGGGCGTATTGATCCCATCCGGTAGCCGGCTTACGGCATGTATTTCATCGCAGGTGGGTTGCTCCTTATCCTGCAAATTCTGTGCAACCGGATACCTTGAAAGAAAGAGGAACCTGGATGCTGCAGAAATCTATGACCAGGTAGTGTTGATCAACAAACAAGCCCAACATACTTTTGGCAAATCCCTGACCAACATCGTTTATATGGGTATGGGTGAACCACTGTTGAATTACAACAATGTGATGAAGTCAATTTATTTAATCACCTCTGAGGAAGGACTCCATATGTCTTCCGGCCGGATTACCCTCTCTACCGCCGGAATAGCTAAAATGATCGTGAAGTTGGGAGAAGACAGTGTAAAATTCAATCTGGCCCTGTCGCTCCATGCCGCTGATGATGCAAAAAGAAATAAAATAATGCCCATAAACGAAACAAATTCACTCCCCATACTCCGTGATGCACTTCGGTTTTACTGCAAATCCACCAACAATCCGGTAACTTTTGAATACATTCTTTTCAATAAATTCAACGACAGCATGGAGGATGCAAAAAAGCTAGTCAGGTTTACCAGGCATTTCCCGGGCAAAGTAAACATCATTGAATATAACGCCATATCGGCAGCCGGTTTTACGAAAGCCAACCCATACGCCACGGATGCTTTCAGGGATTATCTCGAAAAAAACGGAGTAAATGCCCGGGTTCGTCGCAGTCGTGGCAAGGACATTGACGCAGCCTGCGGGCAATTGGCGAACAAATTATAACCCGGTTATTTTTTCGATGCATTAAATAGCTTTTGTTTTTCGGCTTTTGATAGACTTTCATAGCCAGATTGTGATATTTTGTCGAGAATAGCATCTATTTCGGCCTGGTCGGGAGTTGACGGAGATTTTGCACGTTCGCTTTTCCCGCTTTTAGCGGTTGTTTTTGCTTTTCCACTGCTATACGTAACCTTGATTTTTGGTTGCCGAACAAAAAAGCTATTGAAAAAAGCGATCACTTTGAATATCCAGGTCCCATGGTCATTTCCTTTCTGCAGTTGTTTGATAAAAAAGTAACCGATGGCAGCGCCTCCCAAATGTGCGATATTACCTCCTGCATTTGCTCCCGGGATGCTAAAAAATGACAGCAGGATATAAAATATGGCGATGTATTTTATTCGCACTGGCCCGAACAGCAATAAATACAGCGTATAATTCGGCATAAAAACCGCTGCGCCTACCACAATGGCAAAAACACCCGCCGATGCCCCCAGCATATAGGTATAGGGTACCAACTCCTTGAATTGCGGAAGCAAATTATAAAGCAAAATATACAACAGGCCACCGGCTAATCCTCCTAAAACATATAGACTCACCACTCTTTTATCGCCAAGAAATTCTTTTATAAGCCTTCCAAACCAATAGAGAAAAAGCATGTTAAAAAGGATATGGAAGAAGTTAACATGTGAAAAAAAATATGTGATCAGCGTCCACGGATGTTTGATAAACGAATACGGATCAGCAGGCAGCTCGATAAATTGTAAAATCCGGCAAAACAAATCGTCAGATCCTGCCATGCATTGACTGGGCCTGAATTCCGTCAGCCCGGCAAACCATAAAATCACACCGAGTGTATTTAAAAACACGAAAACGGCAACGTTAAACAGGATGATCTGCATCAGGCTGTTGTCCTGTTTTCTGAATGCGTACTTAAACTCTTCCAGTATTCCTCCCCTGTTCATCTAATTGTTTTCGATTTGTATTTCTGATTTTTCCTTAATTATGAATTTTTGCAGACTAGGGATTTCAATAAAACCGATTTCTGCCCTTTTGCCAAATTTTAATTAAAATAAATGCAAATATCATTCCCCCGAGATGGGCAAAATGTGCCACGTTATCTCCCGGATTGTCAGAAAATCCCGAATATAATGCAATCCCCCCTAATATCAGGGCCAGGTACTTCGCTTTTATCGGTATTGGCGGAAACAGCAGCATGAACTGCGTATTAGGAAAAAGTAACGCAATTGCCATTAGCAGACCGTAAATGGCCCCTGAAGCGCCCACCATTGGAATATCAAGCTTCAGATTATATACCTCCCTTACCACCGATTTGGTTTCCTGCTCAAGTGAAATGCTGTTCGGATGGTCATAATACTCCTCATACAGACTATGTACACTTGCATTTCTGAAGGTATAGTATTTGTTGATGTACCTGTAAAACTCATCCGGATTAGGATTATACTCATAACTGACCATGGCACTTTCCATGGGCTTAAGTTGTGTAAAGGCAATGCCGGTATAAATCAGCCCGGCGCCTATACCGCATGTAAGGTAAAACACAAGAAATTTTTGATATCCCCA
>QIDJ01000255.1 GCA_003228395.1 Flammeovirgaceae bacterium | reverse complement strand
GATCCTTACTATCTGGAGAGCGGCACACCTTACCCAGCCGCATTTGGGAAGGGGTCCCTGCCAGTTCAGGGATTTGTGTATGCGGGGCTGCCCGTATGCCGGTTACTTCAGTTCCGTATCTTCTACCCTGATCAGCGCGGAAAAAACAGGAAATATGACCTTACGGCCGGATTCCATTGTAAGCGAGGTGATTTATGATGAAAGCACAGGTAAAGCATCCGGGGTACGTGTAGTTGATGCTAATACAAAGGAGACGGCAGCTTATTTTTCAAAAATAATTTTTCTGAATGCATCCACGCTGGGATCTACTTTTATATTACTTAATTCCAAATCCAATCGGTTTCCCAACGGGTTGGGTAACGACTCCGGAGAACTGGGGCACAACCTGATGGATCATCATTTCCGTGCCGGCGCTTCAGCAGAAACAGATGACTGGAGCGACAGGTATTACTCGGGACGTCGTCCTAATGGGTTTTATATTCCACGATTCAGAAATATAGGTAGTGACAAACGGGATTATCTGAGAGGTTTTGGTTATGAAGGAGGTTCAGGAAGAAACGGATGGATACATGCCGTAAAAGAACTGGCTGTAGGGCCTGAATTAAAAGAATTGATTGCCACGCCTGGCAATTGGCGTATTGGTATGACAGCTTTCGGTGAGTGTTTACCCTATCATAACAATAAAATAATGATCAATGCACACGAAAAAGACATCTTTGGACTACCAACCCTGAAGATCGATTGTGAATTTAAGAGCAATGAAATGAAAATGCGGGTAGATATGACAAATGACGCTGCTGACATGCTGGAAGCATGTGGATTTAAGAATGTTCGTATGTATGACGATATTGGTGCACCAGGACTCGGTATTCATGAAATGGGCACTGCACGCATGGGGCATGATCCTGAAACGTCGGTATTGAATAAGTGGAATCAGGTGCATTCGGTTCCTAATGTGTTTGTTACCGATGGCGCTGCCATGACTTCTTCGCCCTGCCAAAATCCATCGTTAACTTATATGGCAATTACAGCCCGCGCAGCTAACTTTGCTGTACAGGAATTAAATAAGCGGAATTTGTAAATTAAAAGTATAAATTCGAAACAATGAATATCAACCAGATAAACCGAAGAGAGGCCTTACGAAAAACCGCCCTGATAATGGGCGGTGCATTGTCAGCGCCTGCCATGATGGGGATTCTTAACGGTTGTGCTGTTTCGAACGAGCCCGGCTGGACACCGGATTTTTTTAATAAAGATCAGGCAATGCTGATTACGGAATTATCGGAAATTATAATTCCTGCCACTGACACACCGGGGGCCAGAGACGTAGGTGTGCCGAAGTTTATCGAATCTATGATCAGGGATGTATATAGTGAAGAAAACCGTAACGAATTTATACAAGGCCTGATTGCTTTTAATGAACAGGCTGAAAAGGAGTATGGAAAAGTATTTACAGATATGAATGCGGATCAAAGGACGGAATTTGTAAAAAAGTTGAATGATGATGCTATAATCAATTCAGGTAACTATGATAAAACGCCGTTTATTTTGACGGTTAAGGAACTTACTGTTGGAGGATTCTGCACCTCTGAGGCTGGGGCAACCCAAGTGCTGAAGTATGATAAAGTGCCCGGTGCATATCACGGATGTATTCCTTATGAAGAAGTAGGCAAACAATGGGCAACTTAAAACTATATTATGAAAACGAATCAGATTAACAGGAAAACACAAACCCGCCGAAAATTTATCTACAAAGCAGGTGGATTAACCCTTGGAGTAGGTATGCTGGGTATGTACGGATGCAGTGGATCCGGCAAAAAGGACAGCGCTTTACAGAAGGAAATAATGCCTGAGGCTGCCGGCGCTTCAGAAATGTTCTTTAAAATATCCCTGGCCGAATGGTCGCTCCATAAAGCGTTGTTTGCCAATGAAATGACAAACCTGGATTTTCCGGTGATGGCAAAGAAAGAATTTGGCATTGATGCGGTTGAGTACGTGAATATATTTTTTAAAGACAAAGCAAAAGATGCCGCTTATCTCAGTCAACTCAACACTATTTGTAATGACAACGGGGTACGCAATGTGCTGATTATGTGTGATGGCGAAGGCAACCTGGGGGAAACTGGCGAGGCTAAACGCATCGAAGCAGTTGAGAACCACTATAAATGGGTGGAAGCAGCTAAAACACTCGGATGCCATTCCATTCGCGTAAATGCAAGGGGTGACGGAACTGCTGAAGAAGTAGCAACTGCCGCTATCGATGGGCTGCGTCGTGTGTCGGATTTTGCAAAAGATTTTGAGATCAACGTAATTGTTGAAAATCATGGTGGTATATCATCTGACGGAAAATGGTTGAGCAACGTGATAAGTTCAGTAGGGATGACCAATTGTGGCACGCTGCCTGATTTTGGTAATTTCTGCATCGAATCAAGCGAAGAAGGATGCATAAACGAATATGACCGCTACCTGGGAGTAACAGAACTGATGCCGTATGCCAAAGGTGTAAGTGCAAAAAGTCATGATTTTGACGAAGATGGTAACGAGATTCATACGGACTATGCAAAAATGCTGAAAATCGTAAAAGAAGCCGGATACCGCGGCCATATTGGAATCGAATATGAAGGGGCTGAAGATTCGGAAAAAGCGGGCATCATGAAAACCAAAGCATTGCTCGAAAAATTAGGTGCAATGGTATAAGCGGGATTACCGGGGTACGTATAATAGATTTTGTTGTCAAATACGAATAAGGTTTGTATTAAATGGGAAAATAATAATATAACCCGGAATATATTTTGTATATTTGTGTATATTGATAAAATTAATATCTCAAAATGGAAAAATATACATTCAAGCCTTACGAAGAATTTGGCGAAGCGATGCGCTTTGAAGAGCCTGTTGGCACCTATTCATTAGCAACGCCGGGTATATCTCTTCAAGAGTTTTTTGAAAAGTATATACAACTGGTAAAGTCCACGGCCATAGAGCTCAGGGACATGTCTGTTGTGGGTAGTTTTTTGGAGTTGCTTCAAAAAGCCACTGAAATCAGAGCCGAGGTAATGGCTGATATTATCGGTGTTTCGAAGTCAACATATTACCGGCTTCTTAAAGATGACACGCTTGACAGCCATGCTGTTGACGCCGTGGCCAGTTTTACCAAGCTGTGGCATTATGGCTTATTGGTGTTCGATAAAGATGTGGTAAGTTTCAAAGCATGGCTGCACACGCAAAACGAGAACCTTGGCGGTATTAAGCCTCTTGATCTATTGCAAAGTGAAAATGGCAGGAGGGAAGTAGAAAAGGCGCTTGATCGCATCGAATACAGTGTGTACGGTTAATGGAGTTGTATCATATTGAGAAGGCGAAGCATAAGGATGTGTGGCCGCCAAAGGGGACTTTGTTTACCGAGGGTAGATGGAACCGAAGGGGCCAGTGGATTATTTACACTTCTTCGAGTATTGCACTGGCAAAGCTGGAGACTATTGCCAACGATAATAATTTGCCCATAAAACGTGTTGTAATGACCCTTTCGATATCTGATGATGCGCTTGTTACTGAGGTGGATAAAAGAAAGTTGCCGGAAAACTGGAACAGCAAACCCTACCCGCCGGAGCTGGCTTTGTTTACGCAGCATTTTCTGGAGGATAAAATTTACCTGATCCTAAAGGTACCATCTGCGCAGTCATTCAGGGAATACAATTATCTGATCAATGTGGAACATCCGGAATTCAATAAATGGGTGAAATTAACGGATACTTCACCGGAATATTTTGATCAACGGTTGGAGAGCTGGTATGCTTGAATGCTTGAATGAAAATGCGTAAAAAAAGCAGTTATATCTGATCAAGTATTCCTTTAAAGTAACCGGTCAGGGCTTTGCCTTCAACGGTTGTGCAGTCGATGACAAACTCAAACGTGGTATCTGTCTTTGTTACTTTTACAGTGCCTCCGTTTATTATTACCTGCGTTCCGGTTTGATTGTCCACATCAAAATTGATAATAAAAAAACCATCATCAAAGGTATTGGCATTTCCTGTTTCATTGGCATCAAAGGTGTATGTACCGGTAGCCAATTCGGATGATATAGCAGAGAACATTTCAAAGAAGATCATGTTGCCGGAACCGCTGAACTTGCCATCGTTGAACGTAAGACCGGACGAAAAAAGATATACGTCGTAGTTAAAACCGGTGGCGCCTGGATCAAGCTTGCCGAAAAACTGGAAAAACCCATTGTCAAGGATATATTCCGCATCATTATACAATATGTGATTTTTCAGGACGGGCTCCTCATCGTCTTTGTTACATGACGGGAATAGAAATGGTAAAACCAGGAATGTGAATAGTATGCTGAATCTTTTCATAAGTAATTTTTTTTTAAATATACGGGAAAAGGGCTATCCCGGATAAAAATTATAAAAAATAATTGTCTGCAAATAAATAACGGAAATTTTTTTGGTTAAATCGGGTCAGGAAACAGAACGTTCAAAAGCGATCGTCAAATTCTGATTTTACTTTGATAATAATTCTGAAATCAGGCCGGATTCCAAAAGATGAATCATTAATGCACCGGCGGAATAGCCAAAAATAGTATCACAACGGCAAGTACGGTCACTGCGGCAGAAGCTCCCGGATATATGCGTTTTACTTCATGTATTTTTGAATAAGTCAGATATTGTTCCGTTATCCCACCCCCTTTCACTTTTTTTATGCCATATATGATGCTATCCTTTCTGATGAGTTTTGAATACTTATATTTTCCCCCATTTATGGTTTTTACCTGGACCCGGCATTCTTGTTGGATGGCATTCTCAATTGTAATTTTTTTCGTGATACAACTTTGAAAGAGTATTATCGTGATCAGGAGTCCGGTTGTAGTTTTTAAAATTGTTCTCACAACGAATAAAGTTACTCGTTTCGTTGTGTTTGTCAATGACTTTTGTAAATAGGATAAGAATCCCTGACCTGCAGGTAAAATAACTTTTGGGATTTTGGCAAGATTCATTTCTGAACTTCCGGTTTGAACAATCAGGCTGATTTTTCAGGATAAAACCGGATAATCTGGCAAATAAACCGTATGAAATCCGTGATGCATCTCACGTCCCGGATGTTTTCATGTTACTATGGGCGTATAGTATAGCGCGGGGAAATTTACCTCACAGGGGCTGTCTCAAAAGTAGTATCGTCATCCTGACCAAAGGGAAGCCCGCCTGCCGAAGTTTCGGTACGGCAGGGCAGGAATCTATACTTTTAGTATGTCCTGATAGCAAAAGATCCTTCGTTTCACTCAGGATGACGGATTATTATTCTTTTGAGACAGTCCCGGCTCGGTGAATCATTGTGGAGAGACATTACTTTATGAAAGCCTGCTGACTTCCTCAGCGGTCTTTTTTTCGCAAAGCTTACAGGCAAGCCTGTCGTTTTGCATAAAAAAAACCCGGCTGCGCCAGGCTTTCATAAAGTAGCGTGGGGGAGATTTGAACCCCCGACCTCCGGGTTATGAATCCGACGCTCTAACCAACTGAGCTACCACGCCATTAATGCTTAATGTCCTGAAAATGGAGTGCAAATTTACTATGATTGAATTCTAATTTCAAAACCATTCTTCTTTTTACTTTATTGCAGTATCTTTTGCGTTTATGAAAAAAAAACATAATTTAACATCCTAACACGAGGATTATGCCAAAGAGAAAATACCAAGCAGAATTTGAAATAAATGCCTCACGCAAAATGTTGTATCCGTATATTTTTACTGCGAGTGGACTTTCGCAGTGGATTGCGGATGATGTGACGGTCAATGAAGACAACGTTTTCAATTTTATATGGGACAATGAAGATCATAAAGCCCGCATGATTTCACACAGGGTAAACAACTTTGTGAAATTTGAATATATACCCGTAACGGATGAAGACGAAGACGATCCGGCCTATTTTGAACTGCACATAGAAATAAACGAACTTACTCAAACTGTTTTTCTCCATATTACAGATTACACCGATTTTGATGACGAAGAGGAATGGTATGATCTTTGGGATGGAATGATGCACAGCCTGAAGGAAATTGTTGGCGGTTGACCCGGACGTTATTAAATTTGTCTGTCCAAGATATTTTTTAAGCATACATTTTGTGAACGGGATCTGTGGTGATTTTAAAACGTATAGATAAGCTTGTTCTGGGCGCTTTTATCGGCCCGTTTATTCTCACATTTGTGGTAGTGGTGTTTATACTACTGATTACGCAAATGCTGCGTTATCTTGATGAGATATTTGGTAAAGGCATTGGCATTGATGTACTTGGTCAGTTTATTTTTCACTTCAGCATTTTTCAGACCCCGGTAGCCATACCGCTTGCAGTCATGCTGGCATCATTAATTGCTTTCGGTAATCTGGGAGAACATTCCGAAATTACTGCCATCAAAAGTGCGGGCATCTCTTTGTCAAGAGTATTGTTCCCGATTTTCATCTTTGTTATTTTAGTTTCCTGTGCTGCATTTTATTCCAACAGCTACCTGGTGCCAAAATCAGCGCTGAAGGCATATAGCCTATTGTACGACATCCGTCAGAAAAAACCAACTCTTGATATAAAGGAAGGGCTTTTTTACGAAGGCCTTGATAATTTCCGGATTAAAGTAGACTATAAATATCCGGATGGCCGGACCCTGAAAGGCGTAATCATATACGACCATTCAAAAGGCCTGGGTAACACGGATGTAATTGTTGCGGACAGTGGAAGGATGTACACCATATTGAATGACCGCTATCTGAAACTCGAACTCTATGATGGCAACTATTATTCGGAGGAAGCAACTATATCGCAGCTTAACCGAAAAATTAAAGTCCGCCCATTTAACAGGACCAGTTTTGATAAAACAGAAATAGTTTTTGACTTGTCGATTTTTGACCTGAAACGGACCAAAGAAGAGTTATTTTCTACGGACCGGTTTATGCGCAACTTTAATCAAATACGCATGGACATAGATTCGATGCAAAAAGATATCTATGATATCAAATTGTCCTACTTCAGTTCTGCCCAACATTATTTTACATATTATAAGAGTGTCATTGCCGTAAATGTTCCGGCCGAAGTCACTGCTTATGGCATTCTCAGGGATTCACTATTGATTGCTTTAGAAGATACCATTTCAGAAAATGCCGGACCAGAGCAGAAGGTGAAACGCTTTATCGAAAACAGCGAGATCAGGAAATTAGCCCGGTCTCCAACATTACTGAGTAGAATACCAAGGGCTGATTCAGTCAGCAAAAAGGTAATTTCAACTTATCAGAATCTTACCGAAGATGAGCGCCGGGCTATAAGGGAGCAGGTGGATCTTTACTTTGATAATCACAAAAATTGGGATAAGGTTTATAAAACGGCCCTGGGTCTTGTAAGGCAAATGAAAAGCAAGTCTTCCGTTTCTAAAAACCGGCTTGCACACCTCGTCAGGGAAAGAAAGATTTTTGTAATTCAATACCAAAAACTCACTGCCAATGCCGTGGCGTGTATCATTATGTTTTTAATTGGCGCACCATTAGGAGCGATCATTAAAAAGGGCGGGTTAGGCATTCCGGTATTTGTTTCCATCATTTTCTTTATCATTTATTATGTAATAGGTATGGCAGCCGAAAAGCAGTCAAGGCAAAATATGCTGGATCCGGTACTGGCCGGATGGCTGGCAAACATTGTGCTTTTGCCAATCGGGCTATTTTCATTAAAGCAGGCCCGAAAAGATGCGCGTATTCTTGAACTGGATTACTACCTGGTACAGTTTGACAATATCAAACATTGGTTTCTGTCTGTCGTCCGCAGGGGGTAAATAAATATCAATAGCTTGTTAATGAATTTAGTAGTGGCTACCTTTGCGGTTGCTTTTTAAAAAACGAAATTATTTATACGAAAATTAACAGAAACCTTTAGCTAAGCATGTATTTATCAAAAGAAAAAAAGCAGGAGATTTTTGAGAATCATGGCCGGTTAAAGTCAAAAACGGATACAGGCTCTCCTGAATCCCAGATTGCACTTTATACTTACCGCATCAATCACCTGACCGATCATTTAAAAAACAACAAGAAAGACTTCTCAACCCGGCAGGGGTTGCTTAAACTGGTAGGCAGGCGTCGTCGTCTTTTAGATTATCTTTTCAGAAAAAATATCGAAAGGTACAGGTCGATCATTAAGGATTTAGGAATTAGAAAGTAAATAGTTTCAGGGGATTCGAATCAGGATTCCCTGATTGGCTTCACAGGAGACAATATCTCACCCGATCTAATTCGAAAAAGGGCCTTCTCCTTTTTACAACTTACTAATTAATACAATTATGACATCAAAGATTATAACAAAGACCATCAAATACGGTGATGGTAAAGATATTACTATTGAAACCGGGAAACTTGCCAGGCAGGCGGACGGTTCGGTGGTAATCAGACAGGGTAATACCATGTTGCTGGCTACGGTGGTTTCGCCGGAAGAAACCCGGGAAGGGGCAAGTTTTTTGCCGCTTTCTGTAGATTACCAGGAAAAATTTGCTTCATCAGGTAAGATACCTGGCGGGTTTCTTAAAAGAGAAGGCCGGTTATCTGATCATGAAATATTGATATGCCGTCTTGTTGACAGGGCGCTGCGCCCGTTGTTTCCTGATGAATATTATTCAGATATACAGGTAATGATCTCATTGATCTCGTCAGATGAGCAGATTATGCCTGATTCGCTCGCTGCGTTTGCAGCTTCTTCAGCGCTTTCTGTTTCTGACATTCCATTTAGCGGCCCCATCTCAGAGGTTCGGGTAGCCAGGGTAGATAGTAAAATGATCATTAATCCAACCCAGGAAGAAAGATCAAAATCTGACCTGGATATGATTGTTGCGGCTACCATCGATAATATTATGATGGTGGAGGGTGAAATGAAGGAAGTGGAGGAAGAAGCCATGCTGGAAGCATTGCGTATTGCCCACGAAGCAATAAAAGAACAGTGCAAAGTGCAGATTGAACTTGCCAAGGAAGTGGGTGTAGTCAAGCGCATACATACACCACCGGAAGAAGACGAAGGGCTCAATACCCAGGTAAGGGATGCACTTTTTGATAAATTTTATGAAGTGTTTAAGCGTCATATCAATGTAAAAAGTAAGCGAAGCGCTGAATTGAAGACACTTAAAAACACTTACCTGGCCTTATTCGAAGAGGATGAGGAAGCAGATATTGATTTGATAAGAAAATATATTAAAAAGGTTGAAAAGGAGGCCGCAAGAAGCCTGGTGCTGGATACCGGGGTACGTATGGATGGGCGTAAGCCCGATGAAATCAGGCCGATATGGTCCGAAGTCAGCTTCCTTCCTTCTCCGCATGGCTCTGCTGTATTTACACGCGGCGAAACACAATCACTTTCTACCGTTACGCTGGGCACTAAACTTGATCAGCAGATTATCGATGGCGCTGTATTTAGTGGATCCAGTAAATTTATATTGCATTACAATTTTCCTGCATTTTCTACCGGCGAATCACGGCCAAACAGAGGTCCGGGCAGGCGCGAGGTGGGGCATGGAAACCTTGCCTACAGGGCGCTAAAAGCTATTTTGCCTGATATGGAAGAAAATCCGTACACCATTCGGATCGTTTCCGACATACTTGAATCGAACGGGTCATCTTCGATGGCAACGGTATGTGCCGGTTGCCTGGCATTGATGGACGCCGGTATCCAGATAAGTAAACCTGTTTCAGGGATTGCCATGGGTATGATCTCTGAAGGCGGTGAAGATGGCAGGTATGCTATTCTCTCTGACATTCTCGGTGATGAAGATCATCTAGGTGATATGGACTTTAAGGTTACCGGTACTGAAAAAGGTATTACAGCATGCCAGATGGATATAAAGATTGACGGGTTGTCGTATAAAGTCCTTAAAGAAGCGCTGGACCAGGCCAGGAAAGGCCGGCTCCACATTCTTGATGAAATGAAGAAAACACTGGCTGTACCAAGAGAGGATATGAAGCCTAACGCGCCCAGATGTTCTGTGCTTACGATTGAAAAGGATATGATCGGAGCAGTAATCGGACCTGGCGGCAAGGTTGTACAGGAAATTCAGGCAGATACCGGAGCTACGGTGATCATCGAAGAGATTGATAATGCCGGGAAAGTATCGATCTTTTCAAGCGACAAGAAATCGATGGAAGATGCGCTTAAAAGAATAAAATCTATTGTAGCCGTGCCGGAAGTAGGTGAAGTTTATGATGGAATTGTAAAGTCAGTTGTACCTTTTGGCGCCTTTGTGGAATTTATGCCGGGAAAAGAAGCCCTGCTGCATATTTCTGAAATTAAATGGGAGCGTATAGAAAAAATTGACGGTGTTCTTGAAGTTGGAGAAGAGATAAAAGTAAAACTTATTGGAATTGATAATAAATCAGGTAAACTGAGACTATCACGAAAAGTATTACTTCCCAGACCAGAAAAAAGTCAGACGGCACGCTAATTTCTCGTCTTTTACAATATATTTGTTCGGGCAAGAGCATTTTTAGGGTAATTTAAAATCAGATTACCCCATAAAACCGAACAATTATCCGCGCTAAGCGGCTTAATTTTTTTTAAGATTGTAATATTGAATGAGACAGCTTAAGATCAGTAAACAGATCACCAACCGTGAAAGCCAGTCACTCGACAAATATTTACAAGAAATCGGGAAAGTTGATCTGCTTACCCCTGATGAAGAAGTTGATTTAGCTAAAAGGATTAAAGAAGGCGATCAGTTAGCGCTTGAAAAATTAACCAAAGCCAATCTGCGATTTGTTGTATCGGTTGCCAAGCAGTATCAAAATCAAGGCCTTTCGCTTGGCGATCTTATAAATGAAGGAAATCTTGGATTAATAAAGGCGGCACAGCGGTTTGACGAAACACGCGGCTTTAAGTTCATCTCGTATGCCGTGTGGTGGATCCGGCAATCCATTCTGCAGGCATTGGCCGAGCAATCGCGGATCGTACGACTTCCACTCAATCGTGTTGGCTCGCTCAACAAAATTTCTAAAACCTTCTCAGAGCTGGAGCAAAAATTTGAGCGGGAGCCATCACCCGATGAACTAGCCGAGGTATTAAAAGTTACGACTTCCGAGGTGGTTGATACGATGAAAATCTCGGGCCGTCATATTTCGATGGATGCACCTTTTGTGCAGGGGGAGGAAAACAGCTTGCTTGATGTGCTCGAAAATAACAGTGAACAAAAGCCCGATTCCGGGTTGATGAGTGATTCATTGCGCCGGGAGGTACAGCGGGCGTTGAGCACGCTTACGCAGCGGGAAGCGGATGTGATTGCACTTTATTTTGGTCTGAACGGAGAACATTCGATGACACTGGAAGAAATCGGCGAAAGATTCAATCTCACAAGAGAACGTGTTCGTCAAATTAAAGAAAAAGCCATACGAAGATTACGACACACGTCAAGAAGCAAAACATTGAAACCATATCTGGGATAATGATGTTACAAGCATATACTATATAAAGGTCTCATTTTGAGACCTTTTTTAATACGTATTGGTATTGTAATTTTGCAAATCTTTATGAACAAAAAAAATTTTGAATGAAGATGGAAATGACAAATGAAAAGGTAAAAGTGTTGATTATAGGATCCGGCCCTGCGGGATATACAGCTGCCATTTATGCAGCAAGAGCAAATCTGAAACCGGTGTTATATACGGGTGGAGAACCCGGTGGCCAGTTGACAACTACCAATGACGTAGAAAATTTTCCTGGCTACCCGGAAGGTATCAATGGTCCGGCTATGATGATGGATCTGCAAAAACAGGCTGAAAGGTTTGGAACGGAAGTACGGTTTGGTGTAGCCACATCAGTTGATTTTTCCGGTTATCCGCATAAAGTGATTGTTGACGAAAAACATGAAATTACGGCTGAAGCCGTAATCGTTGCTACAGGTGCATCAGCAAAATATCTTGGGCTGGAATCTGAAAAAAAATTAAGTGGAAAAGGGGTGTCGGCTTGTGCAGTGTGTGACGGCTTTTTTTATAAAGATATGGAAGTGGCGTTGGTAGGCGGTGGCGATGCAGCAGCCGAAGAGGCTACCTATCTTGCAAATCTA
>QIDJ01000270.1 GCA_003228395.1 Flammeovirgaceae bacterium | reverse complement strand
GAAGATTCTCATGATATTTACTCCGCTTTACTTGGGAGATTCTTCCTGCCTGCCGCTGCATATATCATCATTCCTTTTGCTCATTCAACATCCAGTCATATTTTTTGTACGTGACCGCAACATCCGGCTGTATGGTGACTTTGCTGTATTTATTAAGAAAATCAATCAGGGTACCGTTTTTAGTGAAATCGCCCGTAAACCACTGGAAAATTTCAGAAACCTCAATACTTTCACTCGCAATTTCATTCCTGAAATGATCATTAATAAATGCATAAGCCTGTTCGTCTAATTGGGTGTTCAGCGAAGCAGCCGTAAAAGCCTCATTTCGAAGCTGCGGGCATGACAGGGAAGCGCAAACAATGGCAAAATGGATTCTGGGTTCGTCAAACTCCTTTCTTAGTATGCTGTGCTCGATATTGTTCAGATCGATTTTTTTGCCACCGATTTCGATAAATTTAATATCCCACGGAGAATTAACAAACGGTATCTGAATAGAACTGCCGATATCTTTTATACCCGACAAAGGGTAATGTTCGATGATCAGCGCAATGGTATAGGCGTTGTAGGCATTGATCCAGTATGCAAGCTGTTCTTCCTTTGACCACGATGCTTTATCCGGTGGGTTATTACTGAGTTGTTCCAGATATTGCTGCAACCGGGCGTTTTCAGCGATAAATCCTTTGTAGTTTACCATGCCTTTGTTATCAACAAATTTATGCAACAACTCATCCCATTCCTGATGCGTTAATTTTGCTGATTTTCGGGTATCGCCAAATTCCATACTTTTACCGGGAAGGATCATCCAGGCGCTACCAATCAAAATAAAGGAAATGAGAAACGCCAAATAATAATGTGGTCTTATCTTTGAATACATAAAATTTCACTATTTTAAGAGATTACCAATTTCAAACAACTTTAGTTCCGTAGTCCGTACGTTTTTTTTATGCCCGATTTGAACACCATATTGCTATTAGGCGGCTTTATAATTGTCGCGGTTGCTGCCAGGTACTTTGCCGGATATTTTGCCCGGTTTAAATGGCCTTTGATTACGGGATTGATTTTTATCGGTATTCTAAGCGGTCCGCATATTCTTGATTTAATTAAGGCTGATGCACCTGAAAAGTTATTTTTTATTAATGAGATATCGCTTGCGTTCATTGCGTTTGCTGCAAGTAGTGAGCTTTATATCAAAGAACTTCGAAACCGGTTTAACAGCATAAAATGGATCACCATTGGTCAGGTTTTGGCCATATTTTCCCTTGGCGTAGTGGCCGTATATTTTTCAGCAGATTTCATTCCGTTTATGCGTGAGCTTCCTGTTGCTGAGAAAATAGCGTATTCTCTGCTTGCAGGGACCATATTTGTAGCAAGTTCGCCGGCATCTGCCATAGCCATTATTAATGAGATGCGGGCAAAAGGCCCTTTTACACAGACAATACTTGGCGTAACTGTGGTGAAGGATTTCGTAGTCATCATCCTGTTCTCCGTCAATTTGTCTATTGCACTCGCACTTGTAAACGGAAATACATTTACGCTACAATTTCTGTTTATTCTATTAATAGAAATTTCCTTGTCTTTCGCCATGGGGCTCGCACTAGGCAAGGTACTCCAGTTTATATTGGCAAGACGGTGGAGCCTCAGCAATAAAACCATTTTTATCCTGCTATCTGGATTTTTAATATACCGGATGACTTATTATTTCGATGTATTTACAGAGGAATTTTTTGGTATAGCAATCAGTCTTGAAGCTTTGCTTATTTGTATTATAGGCAGTTTTATGGTTGTGAATTATACCCGGTACAGAGCTGAATTCATCAAGATTATAAACGATGCTGGCCCATACATATATGTGGCATTTTTTACACTTGCAGGCGCTACGCTTTCGTTGGATATACTTATTGATATTCTTGATGTGGCCATTTTACTGTTTGTCGTACGATTATTGTCGCTTATAGTAGGTTCAGTCATTGGAGGATTAGCTTCCGGTGATCCGGGACGATTTAATAAAGTGAGCTGGATGCCGTACCTGACACAGGCAGGTGTTAGTCTTGGCCTGGCTACACTGGTGGCATATTCCTTTCCGGAGAGCGGCGATGAATTTGCTACTTTAATCGTTGCGGTGATTGTCATAAGTCAGGTGGTTGGCCCGCCATTCTTTAAATGGGCAATTAACATTGTTGGCGAAGGACACCGTAAAGCAATAACACCATCTTTTGATGGCATTCATGACGCCATTATATTTGGTTTGGAAAGCCAGTCAATAGCGCTGGCAAGGCAGTTACAGGACAACGGCTGGAATGTAAAACTGGTTACCCTTCAGAAAGATATTAAAAGAAGCGATTATCCCGACCTGAAGATAAAAAAAGTAAATGAAATTACCCTTGAAACCCTCGAGGATCTGGATACACAGCTTGCTGAAGCCATCGTTTGCATGCTTACCGACGATGAAAACCACCATATCTGTGAGCTTGTGTATGAACATATCGGTACGCGCGATATGGTGGTAAGGCTCAACAACCGATACAATTTTGACAAATTCCATCAATTAGGAGCGCTGATCGTTGATCCTACCACGGCAATGGTTAGTCTTATGGACCATTTTGTCCGGTCACCCCAGGCTGCCTCCTTGTTGCTTGGAATGGATACCAATCAGGATACCATAGATATTGAGGTTCAAAATCCCAACCTGCATGGTATTGCACTTCGTGACCTGCGCCTGCCTTCCGACCTGATTATTTTATCGGTTTACCGTGGCGGTCATCAGTTGATTTCTCATGGTTATACACGTTTACGCCTTGGAGATTATATTACGGTTGTGGGATCGAAAGAAAGCCTAGAAAATATATCGCTTCGATTTGCGGCGCAATAGCACATACAAAGTTTCGAACTTTGCATAGTTTTGCAGCCATGGAAAAGAAAGACGACGCCCAACTGAAAAACATTATATCCCACTCCAAGGAATATGGGTTTATTTTTCCATCAAGCGAAATTTATGACGGATTGGGGGCGGTATATGATTATGGCCAGAACGGCGTGGAGCTGAAAAATAACATCAAATCTTATTGGTGGAAGGCGATGGTGCAGATGCACGAAAATATTGTGGGTATCGATGCCGCCATATTTATGCACCCGACCACATGGAAAGCTTCCGGCCATGTTGACGCGTTTATCGATCCGCTAATTGATAACAAAGATTCAAAAAAAAGGTATCGTGCCGATACGCTTGTTGAAGATCATATAGCTAAAATTGAAGCTAAGATCAATAAGGAAGTGAATAAGGCTGCAAAACGGTTCGGCAATGATTTTGATGAGGAAAAATTCAAATCTACCCATCCAAGGGTAACACAGTATCTTGAAAAGATCAATAAAATAAACGAAAGGCTGAAAAATGCCATTGAATCGGGCATTCTAAGTGATCTTAAGGATCTTATCACCGAGCTGGAGATTGCCGATCCGGTTTCCGGATCAAAAAACTGGACCGATGTGCGGCAATTTAACCTGATGTTCAACACCCGGCTTGGATCGCTCACCGAAGGCGCCGATGAAATATATCTAAGGCCCGAAACAGCCCAGGGTATTTTTGTAAATTTTCTGAATGTCCAAAAATCAGGCAGGATGAAAATCCCGTTTGGCATCGCGCAAATCGGAAAAGCATTCCGTAATGAGATCATTGCCAGGCAGTTTATTTTCCGTATGCGGGAGTTTGAACAAATGGAAATGCAGTTTTTCGTAAAACCAGGTGAAGAGCTGGAATGGTACGAAACATGGAAAGAAAAACGAATGCGATGGCACCTGGCCCTTGGTATTCCAAAAGAAAAGTATCGTTTTCATGACCACCTGAATCTGGCACATTATGCCAATGCCGCAGCCGATATCGAGTTTGAATTTCCCATGGGATATAAAGAACTTGAAGGCATTCACTCCAGAACCGATTTTGATCTGAAAGCACATGAGCAGTATTCAGGTAAAAAACTTCAGTTTTTCGATCCTCAGGAAAACAAATCGTACATTCCCTATGTAGTCGAAACTTCCATTGGCCTTGACCGGATGTTTCTGGCGCTGCTGGCAAGCACGTATCACGAAGAAACCCTTGAAGACGGAAGCCAGCGGGTAGTATTAAGCCTGCCCCCTGCAATGGCGCCTTACAAGGTGGCTGTACTTCCGCTGGTAAGAAAAGACAGCCTGCCTGCAAAAGCACGGGAAATCATGGATGAACTAAAGTTTGAGTTTAACTGCATGTATGATGAGAAAGATGCCATTGGACGCAGGTATCGACGGCAGGATGCCATAGGCACGCCTTATTGCGTTACCATAGATCACCAAACGCTTTCAGACGGGAAAGTGACCATTCGTGATCGTGACAGTATGGAACAACACCGGGTTCCGGTAGAAAATGTAAAAGCTACCCTGAAAGAATCTGTATCGGATATTAATTTACTTCGTAAGTTATAATTAGAGTCTGTCAATAATCTGGAAATATGGAAAAATTGCCGTGCCTGTGTGCCGTCGCCAGAGGCTTCTGCGAGCGCCAAAGCACACTGCGGAGGCGCTCTTGGCCTGCGGCGGAATGTAGGTGCCTGGGAGGGGTATGCGGGTCATGAACAACGAATGATATAATACTATGATGGACTGGAAACAATTACTGGCTCCCGTACGATTGAAAAGGACGAACAAAGCCGGAAGACGTACATTTTTTGAACAGGACTTTGACCGCATTATCTTTTCACACCCGTTCCGGATGCTTCAGGATAAAACACAGGTGTTCCCATTGCCTGACCATGACTTCGTGCATACCCGCCTTACCCACAGCCTGGAAGTATCCAGTGCAGGCCGTTCGCTGGGCCGGATAGTTGGCGATGAAATTGTTAACAATTACCGGGATTTGAAATCCATGGGGTATTCTTCGTATGATTTTGGCGCTATCGTTGCTTCTGCTTCCCTGGCGCATGATCTGGGTAATCCCCCATTCGGACATGCTGGTGAAAAAGCTATTTCTGAATATTTCAAAAGTCAGGGCGGTCAAAAATTTGAAGCGCACGTAACGAAAGATGAATGGGAAGACCTGACGCACTTTGAGGGCAATGCACAAGGGTATCGCATCCTCATTTCCAAATCATTGCAGCTTAGCTATCCGGTGCTTGGGGCATTCAGTAAATATCCATGCGGCTACATGCGTGCCAATTCCAATAAAAACTGTATAAGCCAGAAAAAATATGGATATTTTCAAAGTGAGAAAGACCGGTTCGGTGAAATGGCACATGCACTCGGTCTTATACAAACCAAGGGCAATAAACAATCCTGGTGCAGGTATCCGTTGGCATTTCTTGTAGAAGCTGCAGATGATATATGCTATCATATTATTGACCTGGAAGATGGCTGCACGCTTGGTTTGATTGATGAGAAAACCACCTCATCGCTGTTGAAAGAAATTATTCCGGATGAATTTGATAGCAAAAAATTTAAAAAAATACCAACAAGGCAACAACGAATCGGCCTGCTGCGGGCAATGGCCATCAATAAACTGGTTTCCCAGGCTGCAATGTCTTTTCTTGATTATGAAACGGAAATATTAAGCGGAGAATTTGACAACCCGTTGATCGAGCTTATGCCTTCTAAAGATATTCTGGGTGAAATCATAGATGTATCGGTAGATAAACTATACCGGTCGCAGGTTGTGCTCGAAATTGAAGCGGCAGGTTATGAGGTGCTGTCTGGTTTGCTGGAAATATTTTCGGATGCCATGTATTCGGAATTAAAATCCGGACGGAAGTCCCATAGGCTGCAGACCATTTGGAGGCTAATCCCTGAAGATATCAAATCCGGTGAACCTAAAAATTCTTCTACTTATCAGATCCTGCGTCGCTGTATTGATTTTATATCCGGAATGACGGATTCTTACGCCATTTCGACCTTCAGAAAGATAAAAGGTATCTCATTGTCCGGGTATTGATGAGTTATGCTCCTGATCATTACCCTTAAATAAATACAATTGATTACCTTTGTGCCTGTTTTCAAAATGTGGGATAAACTATCACATATAATCATAAAATTCAGGCTACCATTACTGATCATTCTGGGATTGGTTACGGTATTTATGGCCTATAAAGCTGTACAGGTTACTATGAGCTACGACCTGGCAAAAGTTGTACCGAAAGATGACCCGGATATGATCGTGTTTGAGGCTTTCAAGAAACAGTTTGGCGAAGATGGAAACGTTGTTGCCCTGGCCATTAAAGACAGCGCAGTTTATCAGGTCGAAAATTTCAGAAAGTTCAAATACCTGAACGACGAAATCGCTACGTTAGAAGGGGTGACAGAAGTGATCTCGTTACCTGCCATGCAGAAGATGGTTAAAGACACAAAAGAGAAGAAATTCGACCTTGAATCCATTTTCCCCGAGATACCTGACAGCCAGGGAAAACTGGACAGCATGCTGGTATTTGGACTTAATCAGAAATTTTACAGCGGACAGATCATAAATTCCGAAAACGGAGCAACAATAATCCTGGCAGGAATCGACAAAGACTATGCAAACAGCAAAAAAAGGATTCAATTAGTTGATGATATCCACATGCTGGGCAAACTGTTTACAGAATCAACAGGAATTGACATACATTATGCCGGGTTACCATTTGTACGGGCGGAGATTGTGGTAAAAGTAAAACGGGAAATGCAGATGTTTGTCTTGTTTTCCGTACTGATTACCGGATTGATCATGCTTTTGTTCTTCCGCTCAAAAACAGCTGTTGTTTTTCCGCTTTTTATTATTGGTGTAATTGTCGTCTGGGTATTGGGCACTATTGTGTTGTTGCAGTATAAAATTACGCTTTTAACAGGTGTAATACCTTCCATCATTGTGATAATAGGAATACCAAATAGCATTTATATATTCAACAAATACCACCAGGAATACAGCCTGCACAAAGATAAAGCCAGGGCAATCAGCAAGGTGATTCAAAAGATTGGCGTAGTAACACTGATAACAAATGCAACTACAGCAGTTGGGTTCGGCGTGTTAGGTTTTACGGATGTTTCTATTCTGAAGGAATTTGGAATTGTAGCTGCCATAAATATTATGGCCACTTTTGTTGTGAGTATCATACTTCTTCCAAGTGTATTCTCGTATCTGCCTCCACCCTCCTGGAAACATTTGAAACACCTGAGTTTTAAACCGCTGGACAAAATCCTGACAGGGCTCGATCTGCTCGTGCACAGATATAAATATCCGATTTTTTTTGTGACCGTTGTTGTGATCGTTTTTGCGCTGATTGGGCTCTACCGTGTAAAAGCCATAGCGTTTATGGTTGACGATATACCGGAAGAAAGCCAGATAAAGAAAGATTTGCATTTTTTTGAAAATAATTTTTCAGGAATTATGCCCCTGGAAATCGTTATTGATACCAGGAGGCCAAAAGGCGTTCAGAACCTGAAAAACCTGGAGGTAATCGATGAGTTCGAACAGTTTCTGCAGGGCCAAAAATATATTTCGAAGCCTGTATCTGTTGTAAGCTTTATCAAAGCGATGAGACAGGCCTTTTATAATAATAACCCGGACAGGTATTCACTTCCCAATAAGCGTGATAAAAATTTTATTCTCAGGTATTTTAACAAAAAAGGGGAAGAATCTTCATTGCTGAGTGCGTTTGTTGATTCCACCAGCCAAATCATGCGGGTCAGTCTAAAAGTAGCTGATATCGGATCAGACCGGATGGATTCATTGATCAATAATGTGATTTTACCTAAAAAGGAGGCGTTGTTTAAAGACACGAAAATGAATGTCACACTCACTGGTACTACCCTGTTGTTTATTAAAGGAAACAGTTTTCTTGTTTCCAATCTTAAGTTCAGTTTTTTACTTGCATTTATTATTATAGCCATCATCATGGGAATGCTGTTTGCAAACCTTCGAATGATCATTTTATCGCTCATACCCAATATAATTCCGTTAGTTATTACAGCGGGAATAATGGGTTTTGCGGGGATACCTCTTAAGCCAAGTACGGCCATTGTTTTCAGTATTGCATTTGGTATTTCTGTAGATTACGCCATTCATTTTCTGGCCAAATACCGTCAGGAATTATTCAGCAACAATTTTTTCGTACCTGTTGCGGTAAGCAAGGCGCTGAGAGAAATCGGGCCAAGTATGATCTATACTTCAGTCGTTCTGTTTGCAGGTTTTATCATTTTCACATTTTCCGACTTCGGAGGAACCGTAGCGCTGGGTTTTCTCACTTCGACCACGTTGTTTATAAGTTTGCTTACAAACCTAATCCTTTTACCAGCCTTACTCCTTGCATTTGATGATGGAAAACGAAAGATAGATATGCATCCGTTGATTGAAAAAATGGATGATTTTTACAGAGAGGAAGATGATGAGGAAATAGATGTGGAACAAATTGAGGTTAAAAATAAAGCTTCAATGCTTGATTAATTTAATAACCAACGGGGGAAATCTGAAAAGAGGTGTTTCCATGGGAAAATACAGAGAATATAAAAATATAAACTACGCTGAAATCAATAATGAGATTTTATCTTATTGGAAAGATAAAAGGATTTACGAAAAATCAGTAACGGAAAGAGAAGGAGCGCCTACATTTACGTTTTATGAAGGCCCTCCTTCGGCAAATGGCACTCCGGGTATTCATCACATAATTTCACGTGCTGTAAAGGATATTTTCTGCCGATATAAAACACAAAAAGGATTTCAGGTTAAGCGAAAAGGGGGCTGGGATACTCACGGTCTGCCTGTAGAGCTTCAGGTAGAAAAAGAACTTGGAATCACAAAAGAGGATATAGGTAAAAAAATATCGGTTGAAGCATACAATCTCAGGTGCCGCGAAGCCGTGATGAAATACAAGGATCAGTGGGAAGAACTGACGCTGAAAATGGGATATTGGATTGATCTGGATGATCCATATATAACCTTTGACCGAAAATATATTGAAACCCTGTGGTTTCTGTTAAAAAAGCTTTACAATAAAGGACTGCTGTACAAAGGGTACACTATTCAGCCGTATTCTCCGGCTGCAGGTACAGGGTTAAGCACCCACGAGCTGAATCAACCCGGGAGCTACCGCGATGTAAAAGACACTTCCATTACAGCACAGTTCAAAATCGGCGGCACAGAAAACGATTATTTTCTTGCATGGACCACTACCCCATGGACATTGCCTGCCAACAGCGCCCTGGCTGTCAACAAAAGCATTGATTATGTGAAGGTCAAAACGTTCAACGCTTACACCTTCAAGCCCGTAAACGTAATTCTCGCCCGGGACCTTTTACAAACGTATCTCAATCCAAAGGCTGCCGGTATTGGGATTGACAGGTACAAGGAAGGGGACAAACTGATTCCTTATGAAATAGTGGAAGAAATGAAGGGCGCTGATCTCATTGGAATGGATTATGAACAGCTTATGCCGTATGTGCTGCTGCCAAAGCCAGCTTTTACAGTTGTGCATGCCGATTTTGTGTCCACCGCCGATGGTACCGGCATAGTACATATTGCGAAAACATTTGGCTCTGACGACTTCAGAGTGAGCAATCAGTACAATATCCCGGGTATAATGGTAAAAGATGAAGAGGAGAATGAAGTTCCGATTGTGGATAAACGGGGACGTTTTGTGAAGGAAATAACAGACTTCGCAGGAATGTACGTCAAAAATTACGAGGGTGAAGATGAGTCAGACCCCGGATATAAGTCAACAGACACCCTTATTGCCATTAAGCTTAAGGAAGAGAATAAAGCATTTAAAGTAGAAAAATTCATTCACTCCTATCCGCATTGCTGGCGCACCGATAAACCTATACTCTATTATCCCTTAGATTCCTGGTTTATCAAAACCACGGATGTGAAGGATAAATTAGTGGCATTGAACAAAACCATTAACTGGAAGCCCGCCTCAACCGGAACCGGCAGGTTCGGAAACTGGCTGGAGAACCTGGAAGACTGGAACCTGAGCAGGTCCCGATTCTGGGGGACGCCACTGCCGATATGGGTTTCTGCTGACAGGAAGGAGATGAAATGTATCGGCTCATTTGCGGAGCTTCATAAAGAAGTATCCGGAGCAATTGAAGCAGGCTTCATGGAAAAGCCGTTGGACGAAAATTTCGATCCGCACCGGCCTTTTGTGGATGATATCATTCTTGTAAGCGACTCAGGCGAAAAAATGTATCGTGAGCCTGACCTGATAGATGTTTGGTTCGATTCAGGCTCGATGCCGTATGCACAATGGCATTATCCGTTTGAGAATAATGAAATTTTTAACCAAACCTATCCTGCAGATTTTATTGCAGAAGGTGTTGATCAGACCCGGGGTTGGTTTTTTACGTTGCATACCATTGCCGGAATTTTGTTTGACAGCATTTCATTTAAAAATGTAATTGCCAATGGCCTCGTATTGGATAAAAACGGTAATAAAATGTCGAAAAGGCTGGGCAATGCAGCAGACCCATTTGAAATCCTAGCAAAATTTGGAGCCGATGCCACCAGGTGGTACATGATCTCCAATGCCAATCCATGGGAAAACATGAAGTTTGATGAGCAAGGCATTGTGGACGTACAAAGAAGGTTCTTTGGGACACTTCATAATACTTATTCATTTTTTGCATTGTATGCCAACCTGGATAACTACACCGGTGAGACAGTCAAGCAGCACGCCTTTACAGAAAGCGACCACTGGATCACCTCCCGGCTAAACAGCCTGGTAAAGAAAGTGGATGAAGCGTACGACTCCTACGAACCTACAAAAGCAGCAAGGCAAATTTCACAATTTGTAAATGATGATTTGAGCAATTGGTACGTAAGGCTAAACAGGAAACGTTTTTGGAAAGGGGCATATAATACTGATAAAAAGGCTGCGTACTTTACCCTGTACCGGTGTCTCTCGACCATTGCGAAACTGGGCGCCCCGGTTGCGCCGTTTTATATGGAACGGATGTATCTGAATCTTAACGAGGTTACCAGGGCTGAAACCTATGAATCCGTTCATCTTTCAGACTTTCCGGCTGTGGAGGAAGACCTGATTGATATTGACCTGGAAGAAAGAATGAAACTGGCCCAAAGAACCTCATCGCTGGTTCACTCTATCCGGAAAAAGCATAAAATCAAAGTACGGCAACCGCTGACAAAAATACTTATGCCTGTTTTGGATAAGAAACAGGAGGAACGGGTCGGGAAAGTGTCAGACCTGATCAAAGCTGAAACCAATATCAAAGAAATTCAATTCGTGGATGACACTTCGGGAATTCTGGTAAAGCGGATCAAACCTAATTTCAGGAAACTGGGTAAAGAATACGGACCAAGGATGAAGGCTATTTCGGCAGCCATCGCAAAATTCGGTTCCGGCGACATAGTCAGGATTGAAAAAGAAGGTAATTACGTGTTAGAACTGAATGATTCGCCGGTTACGCTTACACTCGAAGATGTGGAAATCTCTTTCGAGGATATTCCCGGTTGGTCTGTAGCTTCAGACGGAGACGTAACCGTGGCGTTGGACATTACCATAACAGATGAACTCAGGGAAGAAGGATTGGCCAGGGATGTAGTAAACCGGTTGCAAAATATGCGAAAAGAATCCGGTCTTCACGTTCAGGATAAGATCAGGATTACCATAGAAGACAACCATGAATTGATTATATCGGCAATCAAAAAGTATATGGATTATATCTGTCTCGAAACGCAGGCAACAGAGATAAACATAACCGATCAATTAACCGGTGGACATACGCTTGAAATTGATGATGTTAGTCTGAAAGTAAAAATTGAAGTATAAGTGAAGTACGGAAAATATTTTTTGCTGACACTCGCGGTAATTTTATTGGATCATGCAGTGAAATTACTAGTGCACAACTACATGGAATTCGGTGCAACCGGTGAAATCAAAGTAATTGGAGACTGGTTCAGAATTCATTACATACTCAACCAGGGAATGGCTTTTGGCATGCGGCTTGACTGGGTGTATGGGAAGGTTTTGCTGACGTCTTTCAGGCTAATAGCTTCGTTTGCTGGTATATATATCCTTTTTTACTATGCAAAAAAGGGCGTTCATCCCGGATTACTCTGGGCCGGTTCCCTTATACTTGCCGGCGCTATCGGAAATGTAATTGACAGTGTTTTTTATGGTGTGCTCCTTGATAACGCACCCTATAATGCCCCTTCACCCTGGTTTTACGGTCAGGTAATCGATATGCTGTATTTTCCGTTGTTTGAATTTACATGGCCAGGCTGGGTGCCCGTTGTAGGAGGAACTGATTTCCTGTTTTTCAGCGCAATATTTAATATTGCCGATGCTTCCATTTTTATTGGTGTAAGCATCATCCTGATTTTTCAAAAGTGGTTTTTTCCTGAAAAAGATAAAAAAGCGGAATCGGGCAGGCCGTTGGAAAGTGTGGTGGAAAATCCGGGTCCTGCTTCCACTGAAGACATTTCAGGGAATGATTCTGACCAGCTGAAAGAAGCATCAAATTATTAGGCAACTCAGCAGCTGACGAACGAACAGGCTGTCTCATGAATATGTTACCATCACCTTCGGAAAGACGTTTTAGCAATTTACGATATCAACGTAATCTTACAAATTACTGTACTTCTCTGCGTATTCAAGCATCTGCTCCGTAAAATCGACAGGATACTCTACGTTAACTTCTACAATTTCTTCACCATTCATCACCGGCACCAGCCTTGGATTGATAAATCCTGAATAAGGTGCAATGTGAAGTCCGGCGCTCCGTTCCCGAACTTCGGCCAGTAAGTCCTGATCCACTATTACACCATACGTTTCTATCAGATTTTTCCCTGCTTCATAATCACCTTCCGATTTGATCCGCTGAATTTCGCGTAGCAACTGACCGAAAATATCCCGGAGTTTATTATAATCATGAATGGCAAAATACGTTTTACCATCTTTTCCAATCTTTTCGATCACATTATCTTGCAGGCCTTTTTCGTAAGCCCATGAAGCCACAAGCTGGCGGTTGCGCATATGCGATTGTTCAATGTTGTCACCCGGTTCAATTCTTCGTAGCTGAACCATCATTCCGTTGCGAATATAGCTGTCATACGCTGCTTTCCCCACATCGGTAGAAGCGGCCAGACCGAGCTCAACCAGTTTTTCATCTATAA
>QIDJ01000217.1 GCA_003228395.1 Flammeovirgaceae bacterium | reverse complement strand
TTTCAACTCACTTTTCACACTGCACCTGCAGTCACCGGCGCATGCATCTTTATTGGGCGAAGGCCTGAACCGGATATATAGGTAGCCCACCGCAATCAAAACACCTGCAGCAAGAAGAATTTCCTGAACCATGAAGCAAAGGTAATGGTATTGGCTGGAATTGCCAATACGCGCAAGGGGAAAGCGGTAGTTATCTGGCTGTTTTCAATTTCTGGCGTAGCTAATCTTTCGAACGTCCAATTGTCTTAATTCTTCCTGTAAATCAGCAACAAGACCCATTTTCACATTATCCGCCACTTTGAAAGAAATAACAATTTCATCTCTTGATAAACCGTCAATCATTAGTTCGTTAACCCGCTTTTCAACTAATTGTGAAAAGTCATCGAGGTTCGCAACTCGATCATTAAAGATAAATTCTGAGTTCTCGTTCAACTCCACAATAATAATAGCATTGGTTTTGACAACCTCTTTTTTGTTTTGTGAACAACCCGAAAAGGTCATCAAAACAATTAAAATAAATAAAACAGACAGCTTGCTCATAACATTGTTTAAAGTTAAATATAAAATTCAGTTGTATAAATATGCGAAATGTTCGGCAAGTAAAAAAGTGAGCGTTATATTTTTACTGCTATTAGCAAATAGTTTTTAATTGCAATTAACAATGAAAATAAGCCATAGAAAGTATCTATTGCTTGTTTTATTTCTGCTTCAAGTTGCTGCCCGTAGTAATTGACTTTGATTGGTTCACTGCAATCAAATATACAAATCGGATTTATTGGAATGTGCCAGTTCCACCAGAAACGAGGCAATTTTAGCCGTCACCATATCGAGGCATTTCTCACCTTTTTCGATACTGGCTTTTTCAGGATTGCCGATTCCGGTGTCTTCCGTAACTTTTGTCCATTCTCTTGGCGTCCACATCCAGCCTTCCTGCCGTCCTTTAAATTTGAGATTTTTGCTTTTACCTGAACCCGCTTCTTCCATAGGGCGTACGAGTTCCGGCGCTATTTTCATCATAATGCTGGTTTCCATTTCGCCGGCATGATCGCCGGTATCTTCGAATAATTCATTCCAGTCTGTTACTGTCTTGTACCAGTCCACCTGGCAAATGATCATTTCCGGATACTGATAGGAAAGTTCACGTATTATCTGCCTGAAGTTGTTGCCGCCATGGCCGTTCAGTACCACCAGCTTTGAAATGTTATTCATCGCCAGCGATTCGGTTATATCACCCAGTACGGCCATTTGCGTGGAGGGATTCATATTGATGGTAAGGGGTATATCCAGTTGCTGGCAGTTAACCCCGAAAGGAACGTTGGGAAGTACAATTACTTTTACCCCCTGATCCCAGACTTTTGCAGCAGCTGCTTCTGCGATATAATCGCATTGTATGTTATCCGTACCGTAGGGCAGGTGAAAGTTGTGGGCTTCGGTCGCACCCCAAGGCAGCACGGCAACCTGAAAGTCTGTTTCTTTTACTGCTTTCCAGTTTGTTTCAGTGAGTAAATAGGGATGAAAATTCATGGCTGTGTTTATTTATTGGCGATTAAAACTAATTGAAAATAATGATGAAAAAAAAGTGACCCGCATTTGAAAAGCCATTCTATGGGTTGTAAACCAGTTAAAAAGGATAACAGTAGCAGTAAATTCAGATTCTGGAAAGTATCTGGTACACCACCAGACTTGCCGTATAGGCCAGGGTGGACATGTAGGCGAACTGGATCAACGGCCACTTGATGCTTTTGGTTTCACGATACACGATAGCAAGCGTACTCATGCACTGCATGGCAAACGCATAAAATATCAGAAGAGAAAATGCAACGGCAGGTGTATATACCTTGTTGCCGGTGATCGGATTAATTTCCGAGCGCATTTTTTGCTTAATGGTCGAGGTGTCGTCCGCATCTTCTCCCACACTGTAGATGGTGGCAATGGTGCTGACAAACACTTCGCGTGCCGCAAATGATGTGATAAGCGCTATGCCGATTTTCCAGTCAAATCCCAATGGGCGAATAACCGGCTCAATTGATTTACCGAGAATCGCCGCATACGAATGCTCCAGCTTGTAGGCGTTGAGCTTATTGCGGTATGCTTTATCCGCAGTTGTTAAACCCGGGAGTTCAGCGCTCACAACGGCATCTGCATTTTGAAGGTCTTTCTCCGGGCCAAAGGATGCCAGTACCCATAAAATCAGGGATACCGCAAGAATGATTTTACCGGCCTGAAATACAAATGTCCTGGATTTTTCCCACATCGTTATGCCTACGCTCTTCCAGCGGGGGGCTTTGTAGGTAGGCATTTCCATGACAAGAAAACCCGGATTGTATGACTTTACAAATTTCTTGAAAACTGCTGCTCCGGTAAGTGCTGCCAAAAATCCAAGCAGATACATGCCCAGCAGTATAAGTCCGGGTAAATTAATAAATCCACCTACCGATTTATCAGGAACCACCAATGCAATCAGAATGATATATACCGGCAGCCTGGCCGAGCAGGTCATAAGCGGAGTAACCATAATGGTAATAATCCGCTCTTTCCAGTTTTCAATATTGCGGGTGGCCATAACAGCGGGAATGGCACATGCAACTCCTGAAATTAACGGCACTACGCTTTTACCGCTAAGACCGAATTTCCGCATAATTTTATCCATCAGAAAAACCACACGTGCCATGTATCCGGTATCCTCGAGAATGGCGATAAAAGCAAACAGCAGGGCAATCTGGGGCACAAAAATAGCAATTCCTCCAATACCCGGTACGATTCCGTCAGCGATCATATTTACAAATACTCCCTCCGGCAATGTGGTTTTTATCCAGGATTCAAGGCTGGCAAATTGCTGGTCGATCCAGTCCATAGGAATTTCCGCCCACGAAAAGATAGCCTGAAAGATAACAAACAGTATGGCTAAGAATATCAGGTATCCGTAAATCCGGTGGACCAGAATTTTATCAAGATTTCCTGTCAGCCTGCTCCTGAATGACTCCTTTGTCCGGGTTTCTACTGATTTTACAAGCAGGCTAAGGTATTTATACCTGTTAAGCACTTCACCGCTTTGAAGACCCTGGATTTTATATCCGGATTCATTTTTCAGTTTCCTCAATAATTTTCTGTCTGTATCCGTAATTCCTGCGATGGTTTCGGTATGGTTCAGGAGAATAACCGCGAGATAATTATTGGTGATTTCAAAATGTGTCTTAATCTGCTGCAGGATATCTTCCGGAATATCAGGTACAAACGAACTGTATCCGTTTAATTTAAAAGCTTCGGGGAATTCCGAAAGTATTTCTTTCAGCCTAATTATTCCCTCACCCGACCGTGCGTTGATTGGGATAACCGGTACTTGCAATTCTGATTGTAACCGGGAGTTGTCAATAGCAATTCCCTTTTTCCTTGCAATGTCCACCATATTGAGCGCACAAATTACAGGAATACCAAGGTCCTGAATCTGAGTGAGTAGTAGCAAATTACGTTTCAGGTTCGAGGCATCCACGATAATAATCACAAGGTCGGGGTATAATTCGTGATTTTTATTGGACAGAATGTCAAGTACAATTTTCTCGTCCCGGGACCGGGGATAAATGCTGTAAGTACCCGGCAGATCAACCAAACGAATATTTTTTTGTGTGGGTAATGAAAAATAACCGGTTTTTTTGTCGACGGTAATTCCGGGATAATTGCCGATCTTCTGACGTAATCCCGTTAGCTGATTAAAAAGGGAAGTCTTTCCTGAATTCGGATTGCCTATCAGAACAATGTTAGACAATTTTTTCTTAACCGGTTTACTCTTTTTCGGTATAGCTTCCACTTATTCCAGTTCAATTTTATCCGCTTCATTCAAACGAAGAACAAGGTCATATCCGGATATATGTACACACATAGGATCCCCCATGGGAGCAAAGTACTGCACTTTTATTTTTTCGCCAGGCAAGCAGCCCATATCTAGCAATTTAGGCGTGATCATGGAATCATGTATCTGCTTTATTATGCCTGTTTCCCCTTTTTTTAGTGATGCCAGTGTTTTCATTCTTATTTAGAATCTTTCTAAATAGATTGGCCGCAAAGGTAAAACATGTTTTGAAAAGGATAGGTGACTTTTGTCAGCTCTTTTGAAAATATATGCAAAAACCAACAGGTTTTACTATGTACATTAACAACCAATAGAAGTGGTATGGAAATTGTTTTATATTTTTGTGAAATTTTAACGCAGAAAATCGCGTTATTGTGCTGATAATTTAGCAAATCATTGTGAGAAATTTTAAATGAATAAAAATTAATGGATAAAGAGATTTATAGGGCATTTCTGGATGACCTTACCAGGATATTATATGTTGCAGCCGGTTTTTTATTAATCTTAAGCCTGGTAATACGGATTATAAATGCCGTAAAAGTTGCATCAATTAAAGATTACAAGGGTAAATACGATTACCTGAGAACACGTGAAAACAAAATGGTTTGGTACAGCTTGCTTGCTTTTAGTATTGCTGTATTTCTTATACTGAATACATTTGAGAAAGAGACTGTACTTATAAGTGAGTGGTGGTTTGTTATCAGAATGTTTATCGCCCTTTGTATTGCTACACTGATAGGCTATGTGGGATACCTTATCCTGAAATTTTACAACCCTGGCAGAATCCAGAAAAAGCTGGACAAGTGGCGATATATGCCGCGGATATCATCGGCAGGCAATGAAATGAAGCTCCTTAGCGAAGCGGAAGAAGATGTATATCTTGACGAGGGTATGCAGGCGGAGGAAAATATCTTTTCGGTTGACTACGATGTCTGGGTTGATGAAAAAACAAAAGAAATAAAAATTGAAAAATACCACGGATATCTTGAAGTACTGAAGTGTGGTACCTGTACTTTTCAGACATTGAAACTGCGGGAAGAAGAAATAATCAAGCCGGCTACAGAAACGGAAGATGGCGAATTGTTAAAGCATTATGAATGTACATATTGTCATTCAAAGCGTACCACAAAGCATAAAATTGGCAAACTTCTAAAATCAGAAAAAGACTTTAAGCTTCCGATTGATTATATACTGAAAGGCGAAAGGAAGGTGAAATCTATAATGGTAGAAATAATATCGAGCAAAGGAGAAAGATCAGAATTTTATTTTCAAAACAAAGAGGATGCAGCGAGGTTTCTCGCCGAGTTTGAATATGATAAAAGTCCTGTAGAAGAGTAAGCGAATTTCGATTATACCAAAACCCGAGGAATTCCTTTCCCGTTAAGCATGGTAAATAGCAAAGACAAATAGTTGGATATGATAATGAATAAGCTGGTTGTGATATTAGTGTTAATAATGGGTTCATTTACCCTGTTTCCTTTCCGAAGTGGCGGGATAGAGTCAACGGGTATTGATTCAATTAAGCATTTGTATCCGGAAAAAAAGTATGTGAATGAGACGAAAATAATCAATGAACTCTTAGAACGGTATCACTACCGTAAACTTTCATTGAATGATTCGCTATCTTCGGTGATTCTGGACAATTATCTGACATCCCTTGATTATAACAAGTCATTTTTTCTTGCCGAAGATATTGACTCATTCGAATCTTACCGGTATAAACTTGATGATGCGATCAAAGCAGGTGATCTGAAAATACCGTTTGAAATATATAATAAATTTCAGGACCGTTTTGTTGCTATTATGGATTTTACAGATTCCATCATTACTGTTGGTTTCGATTTCACAAAGGACGAATACTATGAAACCGATCGCGATGAATTGCCCTGGGCAACTACAATCGGGCAGCAAAACGATATCTGGAGAAAATCGCTTAAGTACCAGGCCCTGAGCCTCACGCTGGCAGGTAAAAATCAGGAAGAAAGCCGGGAGGTTCTCCAAAAACGATACAAAAGATTTCGGACTGTAATCAGCCAGTATAAGCCGTCGGATGTATATCAGATATTTATGAATGCCTATACAGAAGCGTACGATCCGCATACGAATTATTTCAATCCGATGACTGCGGAAAATTTCGATATAGAAATGAGCCGTTCGCTTGAGGGTATTGGTGCCCGTCTGAGCAAAGAAGGCGATTACACGGTAGTAGTTGACATCGTACCAGGCGGCCCGGCATTCAGAAGCAATCAGCTGCATAAATATGACCGGATATCCGGAGTGGCACAGGGAAATGATGGCGAAATAGTTGATGTTGTGGGTTGGCGAAACGATGATGTGGTTAAGCTAATCAGAGGGAAAAAAGGCACGGTCGTACGATTGCAGGTACTGAAAGCAGAAGACGGAGCTCAGGCTACGCCTAAAGAAATAAGGCTGGTGCGTGATAAAATAAACCTTGAAGATCAGTTGGCCAGCAGCAAGTTGTATATCATCAATAAAGGTGATAAATCATATAGATTGGGAGTGATCACTATTCCTGATTTTTATAAGAATTTCAGTGATGCCCGGCAAGGCAATAAAAATTTCACGTCCGTAACCCGGGATGTGAAAAAACTGATTGCCGAACTTAAAAAAGATAAAATGGACGGTCTGCTGATTGATCTGCGCAGAAACGGAGGAGGAGCCCTTGATGAAGCAATTGAATTGACGGGTTTATTTATCAAAAAGGGTCCTGTTGTGCAAGTGAGGGACCGGTCAAATAAAATAAATATCGGGGAGGATGAAGACTCCGGGCTATACTATGAAGGCCCGCTAACGGTGCTTATCAACCGGTCCAGTGCATCTGCCTCTGAGATATTCACAGGAGCTATTCAGGATTACAAAAGAGGTGTGGTAATCGGAGAACAGTCGTTTGGAAAAGGCACCGTGCAGAATCTGATTGATTTGAACAGGGTTATTCGTTTCAGTGATGAAGAAAATAAATTCGGAAACCTTAAAATTACGCTGGCAAAATATTATCGTATTACGGGCAGCAGTACGCAAAATGTTGGAGTGACCCCTGATATTGCCTTGCCCTCCGCCTATGACCCCGAATTATATGGTGAAAGCTCCATGCCTGCATCACTTCCATGGGATAAAATTCAATCCACCGACTTCAGCCAGGTTGATGATGTGTCGGATATGTTGCTGGATGAATTAAATAATGAGTATATCGAAGACCTTAATTCAGACCCCGAATTGAAAAAACTGCTTGAAAACCTGGAAGAAAAAAGAAAGAAAAGGGAGAATACAGCCATTTCGTTAAATGAAACCAGGCGCAGGGAGGAAAAAGAAGCTAAATCCGATAATAAACCCGATGCTGCAGGAAATTCTGAAGTTCTGAATGAAAATATCACCATTCTGAATGAAAATACCGCTTCAGAAGATACAGTGATGAAAATAGATGACACCTATCTGAAAGAAAGCCTGATGTTGCTTGCAACTATGGTTGACTTCCACATTGGCTGATTTACTCTCCTGTTTTTTGTACATATTTCGTATCTTGACATGCCATGTCAGATAGAAGAAATTTTATCAAAAAATCTGCTTTTACGGTTGCAGGTTCGTTGCTTACCGGGGTAAGCGCTTCCGGCAAAGAATCACATTTTTTTAACAGCAAAAATACCCAGGAAGAAGATGCATTCTGGAAAGTGATTCGCAAACAATTTCCGCTAACCTACGAACGTACGTATCTCAACAATGGCACTATCGGCCCTTCGCCCTATCCGGTGCTTGAGGCCGTGCGGTCAAAAATGGAGGAACTGAACGCGCTGGGAGAGTATTATGGGCAGGAAGACAGCCGGAAACCGCTGGCCGACTTTATAAACGCGCCAGTTCATGAAATAAGCCTCACCCACAATACAACTGAAGGCGTCAACATCATTGCTGCGGGATTACCGCTAAAGCGCGGAGATGAAGTGATCATGACCTCGCATGAGCATGCCGGCAATGCGCTGCCCTGGCTGAACCAGAAGAAACTCAAAGGCTTTGAAATCAGGGTTTTCACACCTGCCGGCACCGCTGACGAAACCCTGAACCTTATAAATGACCTATTAAACGATCGGACCAGAGTAATTGCCATACCCCATATTACCTGCACTACCGGCCATGTTCTGCCTGTGCAGCAGATAGCAGATATGGCACATGAAAAAGGTATTTGGGTGTTTTACGATGGCGCACATGCCGCAGGATCGATCGCGTTGAATGTAAAGGAAATAGGATGTGATTTTTATGCATCATGTGGTCATAAATGGTTGCTGGGTCCATCTGGAACCGGCTTTTTATATGTCAATGAAGAAATGTTTGATGTTGTACAGGCAGGCTTTATCGGTGCATATTCCGATACAGGATGGGAAATATCAGAAGAAAGACAAACACTGTCAGGTTATGTGCCTGATGCGCACCGGTACGACTACGGCACACAAAGTGCAGCCTTGTCGAACGGACTGAAAACAGCAGTGGAATTTATGAACGAAATCGGTATGTCCCGCGTAGAGCAGTATTCAAAAAGCCTTGCAACCCGGCTTCGTAATAATCTTGCAAACCTGGACGGAGGCCTGGAGATATTGACACCTGAAGAAGAAATGAGCAGAAGTACAATGGTGGCTTTCAGACTAACAGATATGCCCTACCGGGATTTCGGGAAGCTGGCATCTGAAAATAAATTCAGGATCAGGCTCGTACCGGAATCAAAGCTGAACGCCATTCGTATTTCAACCCATATTTATAACAATAAAAATGAAATTGACCGTTTTACGGCTCTTGTTGAAAAAGCAATAAAAGGTTAATCATCCGAAATACGTTATTCACAAATTCAAAAACGGTTAGAGATTTTTTTATCATTTTTGTTTCTGTATCAATTGTTAAATCGGAATTGGCTAAACGATTTATACTGTAAAACTGTTAATGTTTTTTTAAGATAAATGCCATGAAGATTACAAAGCCTGTCATACTAATGATCCTGTTTTTGACCGGGCCATCTCGGCTGGTCTCAAAACACCTATAAGATAACCCTGTTCCGTGCATCGCCAGGCAAATTACTGCCGCTTATTGAGGAATTAAAGTTAAAATCAGATCAGTACGCTGGCAGGCAAGGTTGAGTAACGCCTGCCTGTATTCATTTGCAGGTTGCTGTATAATCTACAAGCAACACAGAATTGCCTTTTTCTGCTTCTTCGCTGGCTTTGCTGATTATGGTTAGGGCAAGATCCTCATCCTGTATGTTTTTGAATACAGCCGGGCCCGCATACTCAGGATCATAATTTTCCCTGATCCATTTTTCAGCCGCTTTATTCAGCCGGGTATATTTTCCGGATTTAACACAACAGGTAATGGCAAAGGGTTTTTTCGAAACGATGCGGGTCTGCTGCCCGTTTACCGTTGCATTCGCATCGATCCATACATACCAGATTTCCACCTGTGTAGCAGGTGTGTTAAATGATAATAACACATAAGCGATAAGCCCAACCAGATACATCCTTGCAATTTGCTTTGATCCAAAATTACTGAAGATTTGTAAGCTTTCTCTTCAAATACCTGTGAAATGAAAGAAACAGGTGTGTATCATCCGCATTGATCTGCATCAGCCTTTCAATCATTCTTCGATGCAGATTCGGGTTTTTGGTTACTCCAATTTCTTCAAGTAACCACATAGCCCTTGATTTGAGTATCTGCTGCTCATTATGTTTTGCAGGAATTGGTACGTTGGGTTTTTGAGAAATTGAAAACACAGAGAATATATAGGCATAAATCATCACACTTTGAGCCAGGTTTACGGATGGGTATGGCCCGGATAAAGGAATGGCGCTGCGCAAATCGCACAGATCAAGTTCTTTGGTCAGTAAGCCGCTTTCTTCCCGGCCAAATACGATGCCAATGGTATCAAATACGGTGCCTTTATTTTGGATGAGCTCCACACAAGCTTCAGGAGTAAAATAATCATGCCATACCGTTCTTTTTTTTGCCGTGGTTGCGATGGTAAAGTCAATGTCTGCGATCGCTTCGGGTAAGGAAGTGAAAACTGTAGCAGTGTGGAGAATGTCATGTGCGCCATACGCAAGCTTTTTTGCTTCCGTTGAAAGATGATCGCAGGGATTTACAAGTCGCAGCGAGTTAAAACCCATCGTTTTCAATGCACGGGCAGCGCTCCCTACGTTTCCCGGATGTGATGGTTCGGTAAGTATAAAGTGAATGTTCATAAAGCAAAATAATTTGTTTTTAAATTGCGCAAAAATCTAAACAAACTAATAACCTTATGAAAAAAGTACTTATTATTTTGATTATGGGCGTCGGGCTTTCACAGGTTTCATTTGCTCAGGAAATAGGAGTCCGGTTTGGCGATACAGTGGGTGGCGATGTAGCCGTTGATGGTGTGTTTGCTTTTAAAAAAAGCAGGCTTCATGCAGATGTTTCGTTTGGTAATGGCGGAATTGGTGTGGTAGGTGTGTATGATTTTATTGTCAGTCCAATAGGTGGTGAAGCGTTTAATTGGTACCTGGGGGTTGGTGCATCGGCATTTCTGGGTGATCCGTTTCAGCTTGGCATACCAGGTGAACTGGGAATTGAATACCGGTTTAATAATGTGCCCATAGCGCTGGGTCTTGACTGGAGGCCGACGTTCATTCTTATTGATACCACTGATTTTATGTTTGACCGCTTTGGATTGAATGTACGGTTTGTGTTTGCGAAATAAGAAAGGGTAAAATATGAGAGCTAAGCACATCCACCTGACCCAATCTATCCTAAAACAAGGTCACTTGCAGGCAGAGATATCCATACTTTACCCAGTAGATATTGATTTCAAAACATCCTGAATTGGCAAAGAAAGGACCATGCGTCTGTAAAATACGGGCCAGTGGTAAATTATTAGAACCTTTTATTTTATTGGCTTTTAGCCCCGCATGCAATTTGCGATCACGTCACTAACGGAGTTGATTTTCTAATAACTGATTGTACCCCGGAGTCAGGATTTTAATATATGAATTCGCCGTAAACCACCCGTTTGTTTCCATAGGCATCTTTGATTGCTGTTTCTTTAACAAACGGGTAGTTGTTAAAACCGTACGCATATTTGGTCTTATGGGCTTCGTTTATCTCAGGGGTTTCCTTCCAGTACATTTTAAGTTCAATGGGATTATTTGCTGTAAGCGGCATATCTTCAATGACATTGAATCCGATTGTTTCGAAAATAGTAGTGTACGGATTATTCTTTTCGTCATATTTATACTCAACCACAAGCGGATTTGATTTTACTATAAAATTGTTCCATGATTCGATACGGGTAACATTTCCGTTTTCCCATTGGTAAGTTTTTGTTTCAAGCAACCCATTTAGCGGCCAGTATTGATGCGATTTAACAATCTGATCGGATTCATTATAAAACAACCGGATGAAATAGCGGATGTAACGGTCAACAAAAAACGTATAACCCAAGACGCGTCCGGTACTGTTGTAATCAAATTGCCGCTGAAAAACCCTGTCATCCACTTTGGCTGACATATTATAGGGCTTGTGATTGAAATTATTATAGCTTAATTCAAATTTAAAAATCCGGTCTCTTCTGGCGTCGTAGATGGTATGGGAAATGAGCAATGTATCTTCGTAGGTGAATTGAAGGGCGATTTCGCCATCTTCCCAATACTCTTCAAGAAATAACGCTTTTTGCTCGGGTACCGGGCGGGGATTGATCTCGTCTGAACCGGAATTGCAACCGGCAAGCAGTACAAAAACAGCAGGAAGAAAAGACCTCTGAAGTAATCGTTGATAGGGTACGTGCCAATTCATTTTCACCCTCAGATTAAGGAATATTTCATAAATATATAAAATATTAATAAATCTCCACGAAATCTACATCAGAATCGTAACTGGATATTTCTATGTCAGCTCACATTAATTAACTTCGCACTTCATTTTGCTCGGAAATCCGGTGATAAACGTTGAAAGTATGCGGAAAATTGATAAGTGGGTGGGAATACCCCTCACTATGGTATTATCCGTATTGCTCTGGCTTAAAAAAGCAGTTCTGTTTCAGAAAAGAAAATTACCGGATTCGTCCCGAACGCTATTTATTGAACTTTCTGAGATGGGCAGCGCCATCATCGTTGATCCGGCCATGCGAAAGCTGATAAACGAAGTAAAAGCAGATGTCTATTTTGCCATTTTTAAAAGCAATTCTAAAAGCCTGAATTTTCTGAATACCGTTGCACAAAAAAAAATATTTACCATGCGTTCGGATAATCTGATTTACCTGGCAGTTGATGTTTTTAAGTTTGTGGTTTGGTGCAGAAAAAACAGGATCACCACGGTTATCGATCTGGAGTTGTTTTCAAGATTCACCGCCATATTATGTGCGCTTAGTGGCGCCAGGTCCAGGGTCGGGTTTACAAATTTGCACGACGAAGGATTATACCGTGGCACCATTATCAACTTTCCCGTTCGCTACAATCCGCATGTACATATATCGGTCAATTTTATGTCGCTCGTGCACACTACCCTGGGATTGAATGATACACCTTATCCTACTACCCCGGTAGATCCTGCTGATCTGAAACTTGCAAAGGCTGAAATCACACCGCAGCAAACAGATGCGGTAAAAGCAAAAATCAGCACACTATACCCGGCGTGGCGGGATGAAGCGCTCATTCTGATCAATGCAAATGCATCGGACCTGCTGCCGCAGCGTCGCTGGCTTCCCGAATATTTTGCCTGGGTGTCACGCAAAATTCTGGAATTGTACCCGGAGGTTCTGCTGATTGCCACCGGGTCGCCTGAAGAGCGCGCGTATGTACAAAATGTGGTTGATACTGCCGGAAATACGCGGTTTGTGAATTCAGCCGGAGTATTTGATTTTGAGGAGTTAGTCCCGCTATACAGCCTCTCTAAACTCATGCTTACCAATGACTCCGGCCCGGCACATTTTGCCGCGGTCACCGATCTGAAAGTGTTTGTGCTGTTTGGGCCGGAATCTCCGGACTTGTACTTGCCGATGGGTAACGCAGAAGCCATTTACCTGGGATTGCCCTGTTCGCCATGTGTCAGCGCCTCAAACCACCGCAAAACCACCTGCCTGACCCGACCTTGCATTACCGGCATTCAACCGGAAATGGTGTTTGAAAGGATTGATACTTTTCTTACAAAAGACTATCCTGAACCTTAACAAGATACATAGTTGATAGGGTTTGCTCCCGGGTGGATTTGTGTATAAACGTTCCCGTCATGGTGGTAACATGAAAATCACGGAATGTTTTCACAATATCGTATGGAATATCATTTATTTTCAGGGTTTCAAGCCCGTTTTTATTGCAATACACATATTTTCCCGCTATATCTGAGCGGTCAATAGCCGCTCTGCTGTAAACCGGGATCACACGTTTTAAATAAAATTCGGTTACCCAGGTATTGCGGTCAAGATTTACCAGTCTGTCGGCCGGCAGGTTATTATCTTTCATATAAAAGGCTACTTCACTTTCTGATTGGTATGTCATCAGTTCCGGGTAAAAATCACGGTTCATGAAATACATAACAAGCAATACTGCAAACGCCGGAGGAAACAAAAATTGTTTGATTT
>QIDJ01000296.1 GCA_003228395.1 Flammeovirgaceae bacterium | reverse complement strand
CCCCACATCTTCTACGGTAGCTCCCGATGGGGCAAATCCGGTGGATGTTTTTACGAAATCAACCCCGGCATCGCTTAAGAGCGTGCACGCTTGCACGATTTCTTCTGCATCCAGGTAAGCCGTCTCGATAATTACTTTGATAAGGCAGTCGTACTGATGGGCCAGTTTGGCACACTTAGCAGCTTCCACTTTTACCCAGTTCATCCCCGACTTGAAGGCCGATACATTCATCACCACATCAAGCTCATTGGCGCCATCGTCTATGGCTTTACGCATCTCTTCCAGCTTGGTTTCGGTCATGTTATAGCCAAGCGGGAATCCGATTACGGTTACAAGCTGAACGCCGCTGTTGCCAATCTCCCTGTGTGCTTTTTTGACCCAGAAAGGCGGCACACAGATACCAAACAGCTTATAATCTATGGCTTCCTTCACCAGTTTATCAATATCCTTATCTTTCAGGTTGGGCCTCAGGTTGGTCTGTTCGATAAACGCATTGATATTTTCCATTACTGGAAATATACAACTTATTTAAAAAAACAGAAATGATTTTCTGGAGTTGTTAATGTACAATACCGCACTCCTTGCATAGCCTGCGTTTACCGGCAGGCCGCTTTTTAGGTTTTCGTTTATGGCCAAAATAAGTAGGGTCGGCGTACTGTGGTTTCTGCATCAGGCGGGCTTCTTTAGTATGCTTTTTTGCATTTGCAATCATCCGCTGTCTATATTCCTTTTGTTTCTGCTCAAGCTGCCAGGCGAAACTGCCTTTGCGGGTACGCTTATTTTTTTTCCGGTTTGTTCTCAGGGATGCACTTGCTGTGCCGGAATCACCGGCTTTTTGATATACCCGGGCGGGATCTACCGAACTTGCGTATTTATTATCCGTGTTTTTTGAGGGTACGTCCGGGCCGGTGGACTGGGCCATGCAGGTTATATGAAACAGACAAACTATAAGTATGAGTAGTAAACCGCTTTTCATATTGCTAAAACACCCAAATTCAAAAAAAATTGCCTGCATGCAGGCAATTTTTTGGCGTTGCGGGTTAATTAGGGATATATATAAATGAGATTAGTTTTTCAAATAATCCCGAACCTAATTACAATTAAACTCAGAAGAATGAACAAAAAAACTACAAACATAAAATACGTAGGTTTGCTTAACAGCATTTTCATCGCATCACTTATCTGTTTCATGATCAATTGAAATTGATTGAACCCAAAAGTAGGGAAATAATTAATGCAAGGTGGTTTAAATTGCTGTTCTGGATGACATGTGTCATAAAAATGTACAATTTAAACCGGCTCTTGAGTGGCAAAAATCATGAAGCAAGGCCTAAGCGCCTGATTTACAGCTAATAGTGAGATTTTACGATTCTTAGAAAAAGCCATTTTAGTAAATTTTACTACAAAACAGCATGTCATAAAAATCCTGAATTTTAACTTTTTTGGTGTTTTTTGCCCTAAAAATTAAAAAAGCGCCTAAAACCTTGCATCATAGATTGCCTGGTGCATGGCAGGTCTGATGTTTGATTGATGCAATTTACGGTTTTTGCGGGTAGGATGCACCCGGTTCGAAAGGAAGATAAACAGGATATGAATCAGATGGATGAATTCTTCAGCAAACATGATATCAAAGTAGACATTATATGGATTTTCTACTATTGATCTTCTCCGGCTTCTTTTAGAGCTTCCTTAAAAAGATTATCAGAAATCCAAAAGTTATTTTGTCTTAATTTTTTTAGTATTGGGATTATACTGGAAATCAAATTCTTATTCTTAGCAGTTATGATGACACCAAGTGTTCCTGTAATCGTAAGGTTAAGTTTTTCAGCAACTCTTCTTGCCTTGTTGTCATCCAGTATTATAAGATCGGCACCTATTTCCAATGCCAAAGCTATTGCACTTGCCTCACCTGTATCAATTTGAAATTCCAATATCTGCTGTTTCTGATGGTCTTTCAGGTCTATTATTTCTATCCACTCCGGTAACGCATCTCCAAACTCATCAATCACTTGTTGCGTTGTAAAAAGTTTTTGATAAAGCGCTTTGAGCAGCCCGAGTTCATTTATGTTGGCAAGGGCAATAAAGCAGCTTGTATCAGCAACAACTGTTTTAGGCATTTTTTACATCTCTTGATAAATCTGAAGCAGGATAATTGAATACTGAAATGTTGTATTTACCCATTAATTCAATAAATGATCTTTTTGAAATACCAATCAATTCAGCAGCCTGGCCAAGAGATAATTTACCCTCCTCGTATAGTCTGGAAGCTAATGTCATTGCTATGTCTTTTTCATCAAGATTTACAAAGTCTGGTATATTAAGTACAACCTTTTTCATATAGCTAATTTACAAAATATATTCTGAATGTAAAATGAGAGCGGTATTACCCGCTCTTTCCAGTATCCCAGGGATTGATGCACCTTAAGTCATGCCATGATTCGGAGTCATTGCATGGCTGATGCCAACCCTAATACCTTGCATCATAGATGGCCTGGTGCATGGCCGGCCGTATATTTAATTCGTACAATTTCCGGTTTTCGCGGGAAGGATGCACCCGGTTTGAGAGGAAGAGAAACAGGATTCCCGTTTCAGGGTCTGCCCAGGCGAATGTGCCGGTATAGCCCGAGTGCCCGAAGCTCCGGTGGCTTGCATCTATCGCCGTCGATCCTTCGGCTTTGTTTTCGAGCACAGGCTTGTCGAAAGCAAGTCCGCGCCGGTTGCCTTCTTCGCAATAATGGCAGAAGGTGAATTTTTCGAGCGTGTTGCGGGAGATAAACCGTTCGCCTCCATAAATGCCCATATTCAGGTACATCTGCATGAGTTTTGCCAGGTCGCCGGCCGTTGTAAACAACCCGGCATTGGACGATACACCGTTCATCATGGCTGCGCCTTCGTCGTGTACTACGCCGTGCAAAAGCTCCTTACGGAAAAAGGTGTCCACTTCGGTGGGTATGATGTGGTCAGCCGTAAAATACCGCAGGGGATTGTAGGTAATCGTATTGGCTCCCAACGGTTTATAAAATGTGTTTTTCAGATGCGTTTCAAAATCTTCACCGGTCAGCTTTTCAACAATTTCAGGGTAGAGATAAAATGACAATCCGGAATACACATACCCTTCTTCAGGCAGCAGTTTTGATTTGCGGATCATCTTGTAAATTTTTTGCTTGTAATCATTGTACAAATAAAGGTTGTCAGTCAGTTTAATGCTGTATCGGGCTGATGAATCGTGGCTGAGCGTTTTCCTTTTAAACTTTCCGTTTTTCTTTAAAGTCGTTTTCCAGTACGGGATCCAGGCTTTGAGCCGGGCATTGTGGCTTAAAATCCTTCTGAACATCAGGTCTTTTTTGTTACCTTTTTTAAAATATTCCAGGTAATCGGCAGGTGTGGCTTCCAGGCTGAATGTACCCTGGTCGTGCAGCCGCATCAGCGCCGGAAGGGCGCCGGTGATTTTCGTAACAGATGCCAGGTCGTACAAATCGGTTTCTTTTACCTTACGCAGACTGTCATAGGTATGAAAGCCGTAGGTTTTGTGCATAACGATCTTCTGATCCCGGGCAATCAGTACCTGCAGGCCGGGGGCCACCCCTTTTTTGAGGGCAAAACGGGCTATCGAATCAATTTTATGCTGCAAAAAAGCGCCTTGGAGGCCCGCCTCTTCCGGCAGCCCGTAGCTGAACCTGACACCTCCGTTAATCTTTATTCCATGTCCGGAACGGTAAGAAGCATTTACTGAAACGGGAAGTGTACCTGTTGTGCCAATGCCTCCGAACACCAATTGGGCAGCAAAATCTTTCATCAGGTCATCTTCCTGGTAGGTGATCACCACCGCTTCGGCCTGATCGAATGCCGGAATACGGGCTAATCCATACGGGCTGCCCCACCAGATGAGGATGGAGGGCATGGAAATGGTGACGTCATGTATCATCTGCACCAGTGCAGGAGTTACCCCATAATTACGACCCGGCCATTTGCTCAGGTTGTCCACTCCCAATACCACCAGGTTATAATTCTTCAACGAATCCAGAATAATCTCTTTCCCCGCTTCGATCTCTTCTTTTGCAAGCGTAAAGTGAGCTACGTCCGTATATTGCGAAAGCCGTTTCTGAAAAATTCCCGGTTTTCCTGATCCTATCGTCAGCGAGGCAATCTTCAGCGTGTCGAGGCGCATTAACGGAAGCCGGTTGTTGGCGTTTTTAATAACGGTGATAGCTGCCCGGTGCAAGCGCCGGTTGAGCAGCCGGTCATCCAGGGAATTTATATCTGCATGCAGCGAAGCAGTATTTATATACCTGTTTTCCTGTACGTCCAGAAGGAATTTGGCAACCAGTATTTTTCTGCATTTCTGATAGATTACTGATTTCTTCAGTTCCCCATTTTTTACGGCATCGCTGATCCGCTGTACAGCCAGTGGCATATCCTTGGGAAACAGCAGGACGTCATTATCAGCCTGCAGGGCCAGAAGTTCAATTTCGCCAGGCTTGAAATATTTGGCCACTCCTTCCATATTCAATGCATCGGTAAATATGAGTCCATCAAACCCCAGGCTGTCGCGCAACAGGCCTTTTACAATTTTTTTCGATAGCGTGGAAGGCACATGTTCAGAAGGATCCAGCGCCGGAATGTTCAGATGGGCTACCATAATACCGGTGAGGCCCTGGCGGATAGTTTCTTTAAAAGGATATAGCTCTAACGTATCCAGTCGCTGCCATGAATGCTCCAGAATGGGCAAGTCCTTATGCGAATCAACGCGGGTATCGCCATGGCCTGGGAAATGCTTGCCCGTAGCCAGTACGCCTGCCTCCTGCAATCCCTGTATGTAGGCCAATCCCTTTTCAGCAACATTCTTCTTGTTATCACCAAACGACCGGAAGTTGATCACTGGATTTTCGGGGTTGTTGTTCACATCCAGTACCGGGGCGTAATTCATGTGCATACCCATTCGCCGGAATTGCCTGCCTACTGCTCTTCCCATCTCATAGATGAGATGATTGTCATTGATTGCCCCGAGTGTCATCTGGTAAGGAAAGCTCATGGCGCTGTCCAGCCGCATCCCCAGGCCCCATTCGCCGTCCATCGCCACCCAGAGCGGGATTTGAGAAACGGACTGATAATAATTCGTTTGTTTTGCCTGTGCCACGGGTGAACCCTGAAAAAAGATCAGTCCGCCAACATGGTATTCTTTGATAAGTGTTTCAATTTCACGGATATGTGCCGAATCGCGGTTTGAATACGCAGCCACCATAAACAACTGACCGATTTGCTCGTTGAGTGTCAGGATTATTAATAAACTGTCAGCCTTTTTTTCCGCTTCAAGCGCTGCCTGCATTCCGGAAATATCCTGTCCGTGCACATCACTGAAGCTCAGGAAGCATCCCAAACCGGTGAGCATTAATATGGTTTTGATTTTTTGTAACGTCATGGGAAAACGTAATATTTTTGTAACTAATTCACAATAATAATCATTCCTTCGATTCTTCATTGCATCAGTAGATTTAGGTATATTTGATCCATACATGAATAATCCCTGGCACAATGTTTCACCCGGAGAGAAAGTCCCGGAAATAGTAAATGGTATTATAGAGATTCCGAAAGGATCGCGGGGTAAATACGAACTCGACAAAGAAAGCGGTTTACTGATACTCGATAGGGTGATATATTCATCGGTATATTATCCGCATAATTACGGGTTTATTCCTCAAACCTATGGGGATGATAATGATCCGCTTGACATACTGGTTTTGTCACAGATTGAAGTGGTGCCCTTGTGCATTGTACCTGCCAAAGTAATAGGGGTAATGCGAATGATGGATAACAACGAAGCGGATGATAAGATAATTGCCGTTGCCGAGCGCGATATGAGCGTAAATCATTTTAACGACATCAATGAATTGCCACCTCATTTTATAAAAGAAGTCAAAAGTTTTTTTGAGGATTATAAAAAACTGGAGCACAAAGAGGTGATTGTAGAAGATTTTCAGGGAAGGGAAACTGCTTTGAAGATCATTGAGGAGGGGCTTGCCGTGTACCGGAAAAAATTTTTATAAAACAGAAGCTAAAATGAAGACGAACAGGATGTTGAAATTTATTGCCATAGCGTTTGTTGGATTGATGATGCTGGCGATCAATCCTGCATTTGGACAAATCGGCAAGAAACTACGAGACAAAGCAAAGAAATTATCAGATGCTATAGATAACCCCACGGAATTTGTAAAAAATGAAAGTATAAATCTGCTGAAAAATTCGAAAGCAAAGTTTGACTCGTCGAGCTTTGGATTTGCCATTGCGTTTAGCGACAATGCCGGGCTGTATGAAAATAAGGAGATCATGAACGATGTGCGTGACGGGGTACTTATACTTTTTGATAACAGCGATGAAAAAGAACCTGTTGATGTGGCTAACAATTACAAGGATGCCGGCGAAATGTCGTATGCGGCAAATGAATTTCGCTATGCAGAAGCCGCTTTTCTGACTTCGAAATTCACATTCGAGGTCAATGAATTATATGATCATGTGAATTATCCCGGTGTAATTGCCGACCTGGGGTTGCTGAACCATACCATGGGCAGATATGGAAAATCCGAAGAATTCACAAGAAAGGCCCTCGAGTTACGAAAGGATATGCTGGGAGAACAAAGTCTGGCCTATGCCTCCTCACTGAATAATCTTGCGGTCCTCCAAAAGGATAAGGGGGAATATACCAATGCCGGAAATAACATTGACCGGGCGCTTGAAATAACCAGGAACCTGGAATTGAATGAGGAACTGCCTTTTGCCATCATGCTCAATAACAAAGCCATGCTCTACCGGCAGCTCGGGCAGTACCGGGAATCTGAAAGCCTGTTGAATGAAAGTATTTCTATTTCGGAAAAGCTTAAAGGATCGAAATCTGCCAATCACCAACGGTTGTTGACCAACATGGCTATATTATACCAGGAGATGGGACGGTATGAGGAATCAGAGAAAATATTTCTCGAGGTAATCGAAATGAAGGAAAAGCGGCTGGGGAAAAGACATCCGGATTATGCACACATGCTGAATAACCTGGCGGCCTTATATGTATTGATGGGGAAAGACGAACAAGTGGAAGAGTTGCTGCTGAATGCACAGGAAATTTATATTAAAAAATTCGGCGCTAATCATCCTTCCTATGCAACAAACGTTGCCAATCTGGGTAATTTTTACAGGTATAAGGAAAGATATGAAGAGTCGGAAAACTTGCTTAAGGAAGCGCTTGAAATCCGGAAAAACATCCTTGGTGAAAGTCATCCGGATTATGTAAGATCGCTTGAAGACATGGCGATGTACTATTGGCAGGTTGCCGACTGGGAAAAAGCTTCTGAGAATTTCGAAGAGGCCCTTGACCAGTCCATGTCGTTTATCGAAACCTTTTTTCCGGCTATGAGCGAAGAAGAAAAAACAAAGTACTGGAATAAAATGCAACCGCGTTTTTTCAGGTATTTTTCTTTTGCAGCGCAGGGGTGTCAAAAGGATCCTGCGATGACTATAAAAATGCTAGGGTACCGGATGGCAACCAAAGGCATTCTTTTAAGCGCTTCCCAGAAAATCAAAAGAAGCATTCTGCAGAGCGGTAATCAGCAGCTTGTGGATAAATACCTGGAGTGGATTGACCTGAAAGAATCGCTGGCAGGATATTATACCTATTCAAAAAAAGAGATTGCCGAACAACATATCAATCTTGACTCGCTGGAATCACTTGCCAATGCCAGGGAAAGATACCTGTCACAGAATTCTGATATTTTCGAAAAAGGATTTTTCAGAAAAGTACCCGGGTTTGATGACATAAAAAATGCACTCGATGCCGATGAGGCCAGTGTGGAAATCATGCAAATTCCGGTGTATGAACGCACCTTCACAGGGGTGATGGAATATTATGCACTTGTTACAAAAAATAACCTCTCTGCACCGGTTTTGGTGAAGCTGGGTAACAGCAAAGTCCTGGATGATAAATATTATAAATATTACAAAAACACCATCCGGTTAAAGAAAAAAGATGAACTGTCATATGCCCAGTTCTGGAGACCGCTTGAGCCGGCGATAAAAGACAAGGAAAACCTGTTTCTTTCGTATGACGGTATATACAACCAGGTGAATGTAAATACCCTGCTATCTGACGAGGGTTATGTAATTGACAGGTGGAATATCGTGTTGCTTACCAACACGGCCGATTTGCCTGCTAACAAGGAGGTCGGATTAAAAAAGTCTGAAAGAAATGTGTGGCTGCTCGGTTATCCGGATTATGGTGAAAGCCGTGATATTCTGCCGCTTCCGGGCACAAAAGAGGAGGTGGAGAAGATAAATGCCATACTCCGTACAGCGGGGATTGAAACCATACTAAAAATAGGAGCTGAAGCCAGCGAAAGCAGTGTGAAAAAAGCCTCAAATATGGCCATTTATCATTTTGCCACACATGGTTTTTTCCTGGCTGACGCCGGCAACTTGCCACAAGAGCAATTGTTTGGCGTTGAGCCCGAGGTGGCCCGGGAAAATCCCATGTTACGTTCAGGTATCTTGCTGAAGGGCGCCGCCAACACCTTTAGTGGCCTAAACAATAAGGAACTAAACGACCAGAATAACGGGATACTAACAGCCTATGAAGCCATGAACCTGAACCTTGAAAAAACCGAATTGGTGGTATTGAGCGCCTGTGAAACAGGCCTGGGTGATGTAAAGGCGGGTGAAGGTGTGTATGGTTTGCAGCGTGCCTTTCTGGTTGCCGGATCCGATCGCATAATTATGAGTTTATGGAAAGTAAGCGATGAGGCCACCCGTGATCTGATGACTATATTTTACAGCAATCTTACAAAATATAACAATGATGTACGTAAGGCATTCAAGGCTGCTCAATTGGCGCTGAAGCAAAAATATCCAGAGCCCTACTACTGGGGTGCATTTGTATTGATCGAGAGCTGAATTATGTATGCCTGATGTACTGCATTCCGCCAGATTGACCCTCCGGGGTAAAAACAAACTGCCACAACTGATTATCGCGGGCACGAAATGAGCCGGCGCAGGAAAGTAAATAATATTCCCACATACGAAAAAACCGGTTATCATAGCGTGTTTTCAGGGTATCCCAGTTCTTTTTAAAATTGTGGTACCAGGCCAACAGCGTCTTATCATAATAGGCGCCTAAATTCTGCAGGTCTTCCAGCACAAAAACCCCTTCAGTGGCTTTGGATATCTGGCTGATGGAGGGGAGAAGTGAATTGGGGAAAATATACTTGGATATCCATGGATCCGTGGATGTTACCGGGGTATTTCCTCCAATGGTATGAAGGAGAAATTTGCCTGATTTATCCATGCAGCTATGCACAATTTCCATGATCCGCCTGTAATTTTTGGCGCCCACGTGTTCCAGCATGCCACAGACAAGTACTTTATCAAATTTACCCCTAAGCTCCCTGTAGTCCATTTTGCGGAATGTTACCGGAAGATTTTTTGTGAACTCCCGGGCATACCTGATTTGCTCGCCAGAAATAGATATACCGGTAACATGGCACCCAATTTTTTCTGCGGCGTATTTCATAAAGCCACCCCAGCCACAACCAATGTCAAGAACTTTATCTTTTGCGCTTAACTCAAGTTTTTTACAGATGAGGGCAAGCTTTTTTTCCTGTGCTTCATTCAGGTCATCGGTGTCTTCAAAATAACCGCAGGTGTATTGGTTATACGGATCGAGAAATGACATATATAAGTCGTTGCCGATATCGTAATGTTTTTTTACAACAAGTTTTGATCTTACCTTGTCCTGCATGTTAAACAAAATTGATTTTATGTTGGAAAGAAATTTTACCCAGGTTTTTACTTTTTCATCAATTTTGTATTTCAGCAGCCTGTAAAAAAATTCATCGAGTTGTTTTACATCCCACCAACCATCCATATACGCTTCACCCAAACCCAGAGAGCCTTTCAATACGATTCTTTTATAGAGCCTTTCATCATGAACCTGAATATCATAGGATTTTGATCCGTTTATGGAAATGCCGGCTCCATCTAACAACTTCTGAACAATTCCTTTATATCCTGTTAACATAACGCGCTTTATTATAAATAAAATTAAAAATCAGGAGGGTTTTCCATTTTAACCTCTTCTTCATCACTGTGTTCCATAATCTCCTTTAGTCTTCCTAAATCCCCTTTGAGGGTTTCGCCGACCATAATGGTTGACAACCGGTCCATAAACATAAAAAACCCTTTGGTTGATCCTTCAAGTTGAATCTTTACAACACAGGATGTTTCATTTTCTGCGTCAACCTGATAAGATACTTTCATTGGAAACGGACTTTTTACAGCTTCCATTCCCAGGAAATGATTTTCTTCGAAGTCAATAATTTCCAGTATATAATCTATTTCTTTACCAAGAAAGGTTGCCACCCTGTGAACACGTGAGCCAACAGTAACAGGTAATTTCGAAATATCCCGAACCTCAATAATGCCACCAATCCATTGCATGTCATTTTCGGGATTGAACATAAATGCAGCTACCTGTTTCTGACCGGCGCTTATTTTCATTGTTTCTATTACATTGATAGCCATAGCATTTGAAATTTAAGAACATAAAATCAAACAATAGTGATTTATCAGATGATTTTTCAGGGCAACAGGAGCAAGTATGCGAAAAACGACTAAAATCAGGTTTTTATGTGACTTACGTTCCTGACATTTTTTTTATTTATGGTCAACTTCGAATCTTATTTCAATTTAATTTCACTAATACATATGAAACGAATATATAAATTCGGAAACGGTCAGGCAGAAGGAAATGGCCAGATGAAGGATCTTCTTGGAGGTAAAGGGGCAAATCTTGCTGAAATGGACAGAATCGGGATACCGGTACCGCCCGGATTTACCATCACCACTGAAGTTTGCAGAGAATATCAGACGGAAGGAGAAGAAGTTGTAAGAAATCTGTTGCACGACGAAGCATTGGAAGGATTGCGTTTTATACAAAAAATAATGGACAAAGATTTCGGTAATGTGGACGATCCATTGCTGCTTTCTGTACGCTCCGGTGCCAAATTTTCAATGCCTGGCATGATGGATACCGTGCTTGATATCGGACTCACTGACCAGTCCGTAGCTGGGTTGGCAAACAAAAGCGGGAAGGCCAAATTTGCATGGGACGCCTACCGGAGGCTTATACAAATGTATGGAGGCGTGGTATTGAAAATTGAGGATGAAGAAGGGGAAAACCCTTTTGAAAAAGAGCTTGAAAAATACAGAGATTTGAAAGGAGTAAAGTATGACAAAGACCTGACGGTGGATGATCTAATTGAACTGGTAAATCTTTTTAAATTGCTGACAAAGAAATATGCCGGCGTGGAATTTCCGCAGGATCCCAAAGAGCAGGTCTGGGGAGCCATTATGGCAGTTTTTGCAAGCTGGAATACCCCGAGGGCTATCTATTACCGGGAAATAAACCATATCAGCAATGACCTCGGCACGGCTGTTAGTGTACAGGCCATGGTATTTGGCAACATGGGTGATCATTCGGTATCAGGTGTAGCCTTTACCCGCAATGCAGCCACAGGAGAAAATGATTTTAATGGGGAATACCTTGTAGATGCGCAGGGAGAAGATGTGGTGGCCGGCATCCGGACACCTTTACAGATTACAATAAAAGGCTCGAAGCAGTGGGCTGACTTTGCAGGCATCCAGGAAGAAGAACGAAATAGAGCCTTTCCTTCACTGGAAGAATATATGCCCGATCAGTACAATCAGCTCAATGAAGTTCAGATGAAACTGGAAAGCCATTTTAAAGATGTGCAGGACCTGGAGTTTACCATCCAGGAAGAAAAACTGTGGCTTCTCCAAACCCGCACCGGTAAACGAACAGGTGAAGCTATGGTACGAATAGCCATGGAAATGCTGAAAGAAGGGATGATTGATGAAAAAACGGCCTTGATGCGAGTCGAACCTGAAAAACTGGATGAATTGCTCCATCCGGTATTTGACCCCGGTGTGTTGAAGATGAGTAAACCCCTGACCGTGGGATTGCCTGCATCGCCTGGCGCCACTACCGGACGTATCGTATTTAATGCCGATGAAGTAGAGAATTTTAAATCCGATGACGAACAGGTTATTTTGGTTCGGATTGAAACCTCTGCCGATGATTTGAGAGGCATGAACCTGTCGGATGGAATATTGACAGCCCGTGGAGGAATGACCTCGCATGCAGCCGTGGTTGCCCGTGGAATGGGTAAGTGTTGCGTCAGTGGAGCCGGTGTACTTAATATAAGTTATAAAGAAAAAACCATGTCGGTGAACGGAAACACGTACAATGAAGGGGACTGGATTTCACTCGATGGCTCTACCGGAAAAATTTATGAAGGGAAGATTCCTACCGTACAACCCGAATTAGGGAATGAATTCGACGAACTGATGGCGCTTGCTGATAACTATGCCCGTATGAAAGTGAGAGCCAATGCCGATACACCCGAGTCAGCCCGGGTTGGCATAATGTATGGAGCCAGGGGAATCGGTCTTTGCCGTACAGAGCATATGTTTTTTGAAGAAAACCGCATTATGAAAATGCGAAAAATGATAATGGCGGATGCACAGGAAGGAAGAGAAAACGCGTTAGCTGATTTATTGCCAATGCAACGCAGCGACTTTGAGGGAATATTCGAAGCGATGAACGGATATCCCGTAACCATCAGGCTGCTGGATCCGCCATTGCATGAATTTATCCCATTTGAAGAAGAAGAGCAGCGTGTAATGGCAAAAGAAATCGGAATGACGATGGAAAAGGTTAAACGAACAGCAGAAAATCTCAAGGAGATAAACCCGATGCTGGGCCACCGGGGCTGCAGGTTAGGAACAACCTATCCGGAAATTACGCGCATGCAAGCCAGAGCCATTATTGAAGCAGCGCTTAATGAAAAAGCAAAAGGCATCTCGGTTTATCCCGAAATCATGATTCCTCTTACCGGGACACTGGGAGAAATGAAAGGGCAAAAAGAGATTGTGGTTAATGAAGCTGAAAAGGTTTTTGCCGAACGTAATGAACGGATCGACTACCTGGTGGGTACCATGATTGAAGTTCCGCGTGCAGCCCTCATTGCAGATCAGATAGCCCGGGAGGCCGATTTCTTCAGTTTCGGCACCAACGACCTTACACAAATGACCTTTGGTTTTTCCAGAGATGACGCCGGAAAATTCCTGCCGGAGTATGTTATGAATGGTATATTACCGGAGGATCCATTCCAGGTACTTGACCGCGAAGGAGTTGGCCAGCTTGTTGAAATGGCGATTGAAAAAGGACGGAATTCGAAGCAAGATATACATATTGGAATATGTGGAGAGCATGGCGGAGAACCTTCTTCAGTTGAATTTTGCCATCAGACTGGTATGGACTATGTAAGTTGTTCGCCTTTCAGGGTACCCATAGCCAGGGTTGCAGCCGCACAGGCTGTAATTAAAGAAACCGAAGAGCACTTTGTGGACAAATAAAATTCATTAATAGGAGCAAACATTTTTCACTTGACAAACGTAATAATTGTTAGGATTTATT
>QIDJ01000364.1 GCA_003228395.1 Flammeovirgaceae bacterium | reverse complement strand
CAAAAACGATTTGACAAATAAAGTCAAATTCCGGAATTAATTCAATAATTTTCGAATAATTTTTAGAAATAGTAAAAAGGTAAGACAAGCAGGAATTTGCACTGATTCAATTTTGAGCGATTCCGGCTTCAATTCCTTGCAACAAGCTACTAAGCCGGTCCTTTTCCTGCGCTCCAAGCTCCATGTCTATATCCCTGAACCTGAAGTACATGGTTTCCAACGCTGTCTCTGAAAACAACGATTCTGCCATCACGAACAGTTCCTCGTTTTCGGCCGCAATGTGATCCAGAAGTTCATCCATGTACGTGGTGAGAATTAAATAGGCTTTCTCAGATTGCTTCGTATGTAAGTGTTCCTCAATGGTCCGTGTATATTCACGGAACATCTCATGGTGTTCTTTCAATTCCGAAATCAACGAATTCAATGCGAAATCGTTCAGATTTTCCATTTCAGGGAACAAAACCTGCTCTTCTTTATAGTGATGATACCTGTCACTGTACTCCCTGAAAAAACGTAGAAGGGAATGCACTTGCTTTACAAAATCTTCTTCGTTTTTTTTCCAATAACGGTCCAGCAATTGCACCGTTTGCTCCGCGCTGCCTATTATTTCATGCTCCTCACGCATTACTTGTATCGGGTTTCTCTTATTTTCCATTCAAATTCATTAAAAATATTGGTTCTACTGATATTTTAGCAGAAATGCGTAAATGCGTAAATGCATAAATGTTATTTATTGTATATAGGATGAATTTTTGGCTGTTTATCTGACATCATTATCTATAAAAATTTGTTTTAGCATTTCAGCATTCGATTATAAAACCATTCCTTATAAATTCTTGATACAGTTAAAATATTTAATTGTTAATCCGTGCATTCAAATGCCCAATTCCCTGAAACTGTTTGTCAAAAATACGTTTATCATTTCCCTTCTGTAGGTCCTGGTAAACATGTCATTGTCCACAGCACGGGCTCCTTTAATGCATTTTGAAATTAATTTTTCTTTATCATCACCCACAGCGCCTTCCACAACGACTATTTTCGGATCAACACCTCCCAGCGCTATTTTCACCTTATTGGCTTCGTCAACCGAAACCACAGTTGTAAGCGAAGTGAACTCCAGGCTCTGCCGTTGCCTCAACTTTTTGAATACTGCCTTAAAATCCCTGGACAGTGGCAATAAAATACCCGATATTATGGCTGTTTGGCTCATATTTCTTGGTTTTACGCCATCCCCGGAATATAGGTCTTCCAGTTTTATCCGTTTATTTCCCCCTGTATCCATCAAATCCAATTCTGCATCAAAACTGATCAATACCGGCGCCATATCTGAGACAACCTCTGAAAAGCACGCTTTCTTTCCACCGGTGGCAATGCACAGATCGCCCCCGCATTTCAGGCAAAAACCGGCCGCTTCCCGCCACCACTGAGACTGGTTGTAATAGATGCATCGGTTTTCACATAACAGGTTTCCCCCAATGGTAGCCGTTTTCCGTATGACAGGCGAACCCACTGCACCGGCAGCTTCAAGTAATGCGGGGAATTCAGACGCAATCGCAGATATGTTTTTCAGGTCATCAAGCCTCATCAACGAACCAATCCGGAGGTAGTTTTCATCGGTGCGAAAGCCCTGTAATTCCGGGATTGCCGAAAGATCAATCAGGCAGCGACTGGTTTCATTTTCGTGAAACCGGTTGGCCATGATGTCCGTACCGCCGGCCAGATAGCTGAAATTACCTGCATGCTCCCGGGCATAATTCAACGCCTCATCAAGAGTTTTAGGTTTCAGGTATGTTTGTTCGGCTATCATACAGTGTATCAACTAATCATTTCCTGAAGCGCTTTTTCTTTCATTTCTTTAAGAATCTTCTCCGGGTCAACCGGCAGGGAAGTTACCCGTACGCCCACGGCATCATAGATGGCATTGGCTATCGCCGGGATCACCGGGTGCAATGCACCTTCGCCACATTCCTTGGCGCCAAAAGGCCCTTCAGGATCTGTGGTTTCAACAATATTGCTGAAGATATCAGGCGTATCCAGTGTTGTGGGGATTTTATAATCCAGAAAATTGCCATTAAGAAGCAGGCCCTCATGAAATTTCATCTGCTCACTCAATGCCTGCCCGATCCCCATGTGCCAGGAGCCTTCCAGTTGACCCTCCACTGCCAGTGGATTAAGAGCCTTGCCGGGATCATGGGCGCCCCAAATATTCTTTACAATAACAGACCCTGTCTGTTTATCAACTTTTACCTCGGCAATCACGGCACCAAAGCTATACGAAGGACTCAACCCCGCTCCTGCCCCTTTAAAATCGCCACCAAGTTTTGGTGAATTATAGCTGCCGGTTGTTGTTAAAGCTCCCACTTTCCGGGTAGCTATCTCAACCGCCTCTATCCATGACAAATCAATTTTGCCATCCGTGGTCAAAACCCGTTCATCTTTCAGGGAAAGTTCAGAAACCTGTATATTGGTATTCGTTGACACAGCCTGAAGAATGTTGTCTTTCAATTTCTCTGCTGCCATTTTTGCCGCATTCCCGGCCATAAAAGTTACCCTGCTGGAATAACTACCCAAATCGATCGGAGTCAGCAATGTATCGGCGCTTACTATCGCTATGTAGTCCATACTCAAACCCAGCACCTCGGCTACAATGATTGCCAGCATGGTATCACTTCCCTGGCCAATGTCACTGGCTCCTGAAGTTATCAGCACACGCCCATCGAGATCAACTTTAAGATGCACGACCGATTGCGGATATTCATTCCAGTGGATGGGCAGGGCGCTGCCGCTGATAAAGAATCCGCACGCCACTCCAAAACCACTGCCCTCGGGTCGTTTCCTGTAATTCCGGCTCCATTTTGATTGTTCCATTACTTTTTCCAGGCACGCTTTTACCCCGTTTGAAGTTATCCGGTATTGACCAACGGTAGTGGTATTTGGTCCCAAAAAATTTCTGAACCGGAGTTCACAGGGATCCATATCCATCTGTTCTGCCAGCCGGTCAATCATTGTTTCTACTGCGAACCGGGAGTTTACCGCCCCATGCCCGCGCATGGCGCCGCACTGCGGTTTGTTGGTATAAACCCGCCGCGTCCGGAAACCCAGGTTATCGATTTTATACGGCGCCTGCAGCAGGACGCCATTATAATAGGTTGTAACTACACCGAAACTGGCATACGCTCCCCCGTCAATAATGATATCCGCATCCAATACCTTGAATTTCCCATCATTGTTCACACCCATTTCCATACGCAACCAGGTAGGGTGTCTGCCATGATTGGTTAAAAATACCTCTTCTCTTGAAAGTCTGACTTTTACAGGCCGGCCCAGTTTCCTTGAAATATGCGAAATAATGATTTCGTGAGGAAAAGGATCACTTTTCCCCCCAAATCCGCCGCCTACGAATGGTTTGATCACCCGGACCCTGTTCATGGGAACTTCAAGCGTCTTCGACAGGTAGCGGTGCAGATAATGAGGCACCTGAGTTGCGCTGACCATGGTCAGGCCGTCTTCATCCCACCAGGCTGTGGCGCTATGCGGCTCTGTAAAGCCATGATTCAACCCCTGGAAATCAAATTCAACCCTACAAGTGTGATTCGCTTTTGACAATCCATCTTTCTGATCCCCAAAGCGTAATTCCGCCTGTTTATGAATATTGCTATTGAATTTTCCATGAGAATGAATCCGTTCATCATCTTCTACGTCCTCCAAAGCTTCTGTAATATTCAGAAATGGTCGTAATGGCGAATAGTCAACTTTTATGGCTTTACAAGTCCTGGCCGCAATTTCCTCCGTATCGGCAGCTACTGCGGCCACTATTTCACCCACATAGCGTGTTTTTTCAATGGCCATGGCCGTTTCATCTTCAGATATTGGCAGTACTCCAAAAGGTATCGGCAGTTCTTTGCCTGTTACGATCAGCCGCACACCGGGGATATCTTCCGCCCTGGATATATCAATAGCATTTATTTTTGCATGAGGATAGATACTCCTGAGGAATTTACAATGGAGCGTGTTTTTTACTTTTATGTCATCTGCAAATTCTGCCTCGCCTTTTACTTTTTTAACTGCATCCAGATAGGGTCTTCCATACCCTGCCATTTTAAATCTGGAATCTTCTTTCGCGGTTTCATGCTCACGAACAGGCTGTCCGGCGCATTTTACATATTCGCTTACGGCTTCAATGATTTTTTTATATCCGGTACACCGGCAAAGGTTTCCTGATAAAGCCTCTTTTATTTCGTGTGTTGTCGGATCCGGATTTCCATCCAGAAAGGAGAGGGCCGTCAATAACATACCCGGTGTGCAATATCCACATTGTATAGCCCCTTTCTCTACAAATTTGGTTTGCAATGGATGAAGACGTCTGTTTTGAGCCACCCCTTCAATTGTAGTAATGCCACATCCATTGTATTTCAGTGCAGGTGCAATACAGCTTTGAACGGGGGTCCCGTTAATAAGTATTGTACAAGCGCCGCAGCTACCTTGTTCACATCCGATTTTAGTGCCGGTAAGTTGTATCTTTTCCCGAATGACTTTAGCCAATGTATCGTGTTCTTCTACCAGTAAATGGTGCTGGACATTGTTAACTTTGACACTCAGTTTTTTCATTTTTCACTATAGATCACTAAATAATATAGTCTCAATGTTACTTAGAGATTCCGGATAACATTTTTTACCATTTCACGAAGTTTTGAAGCAACACGCTCCATTCTTTCAGCCTGATCGGGCGTCATGGTCAGGAGCGGATCAACGGTGGTTACTTCGCTGATGTTTTGCCCTGACTCAAGTACCAAAAAGTTGATTGCAGGAACATAAGCAACTTCTTCATTTTTCAGTAATTCATTCGATATTTTAGAGTTACATCTACATAGGACACGAACATATTTTTTAAAGGAATCTCCACGGGCGCTTCCGAAAACTTCACTTTCGGATATAATTTCAAAACATTCCCTGCTTAAAGATTTCTTTAATTTTAAAAGCGTCTCATCAAAACCTGCGTTCATAATTGCTGAAAATAATGCTGTGGTCATCTTAATGATTTGTAATCAAAATAAAATTATCATCTATGCGGCTCCTACACTTTTACCCCCGTCAACATATAGAATCTGACCTGTAATAAATCGCGTTCTATCTGAACTTAAGAAAGCAACGGCATGCGCAACATCCTCAGGCTTACCTATGGATTTTGTCGGTTGTGTATCGATGAGTTTTTGTTTCACATCATCAGGCAATGCCTGGGTAAGGGGTGTATCAATCAGTCCAGGTGCTACCGTATTTACAAATACATTGTACTTTCCCAGCTCAAGCGCCAGTACCCTGGTAAGTCCTACAATGCCGGCTTTCGAGGCAGCATAATTCGATTGGCCGGCATTTCCCAACCATGCCCTTGAAGCAATATTTATGATTCGTCCATTTTTCTGTTTACGCATGATCTTTGCTGCCTCCCGGCACATCAACCAGGTACCTCTGAGGTTTACCCTGATAACTTCATCGAAGTCGTCAACAGTCATTTTCCAGATTATATGATCTCTGATAATTCCGGCGTTGTTTACCAATACATCTATTCTTCCATAGTTATCCATGACAAACCGGAACAATTCCGCCACATCATTTTCATTACTGATATTAGCAGGTATGAATTTTGCATTTCCATCTCCAAAAGCTGCCTCCAGTACCTGACCGTTTTTCTTATCAACATCCACCAGCAGAACAAAATATTCCTCTTCCACCATTCGTTGTGAAATAGCTTTCCCAATTCCTTTTGCAGAGCCTGTTATAATCACAACTTTTTTGTTCATTCCAGTATCTTAGTTATTTCAAAAGCCTCTGAATCCCTGTTTCTGCCAGATAAATGTAATATATTAAACGAATAGAATAATAAAACCACCCCGGTTAAGGTAATAGTTTTAACAGACAATAAATAATATTTTTCAATTGATTTATTGATTTTTGCTAATGACAAACAAACTTTTGATAGTTCTTGTCTAATAAACGACAGGCTTAATATTCACAAACTCCCTGATACCCAGGTATGATAATTCCCTCCCGTAACCCGAAAGTTTTATCCCGCCAAACGGAATGGCCGGATGTGAGGCCACCATCTGATTGATAAACACCGATCCAGCCTCGATGCATCTTGCCAGTTCGATACCTTTATCCCTGTCTTTTGTCCAGAGCGATGCTCCCAGTCCATATTTGCTATTGTTCGCTACTGCAATGGCTTCCTCCGAATCCTTAACACGAATTACGGAAGCGGCCGGCCCGAATATCTCCTCTTCAAATGCAGGCATTCCCGCCTTCACATCAGTTAATATCGTGGCATTGTAAAATGAACCGGGCCGCTCAGGTCTGCTTCCTCCCAGCAATGCCTTTGCCCCGAGATCTACAGATATTCTGATCTGGTTATGCAAATCGTTTACCAGGTCCTCTCTTGCCAGCGGCCCGTAATCAGTGTCCGTATCCATGGGGTCTCCCTGCTTCATAGCTGCAATGGTATTGCTGAACAAATGCAAAAAATCATCGTACACAGCATCCGTTACAACAAACCGCTTAGCCGCAATACAACTCTGGCCGCAATTTATCATTCGTGCAATGGCACCGGTTTTAGCAGCTTCTTCAATATCAGCATCTTCCAGTACAATAAACGGATCGGTACCTCCAAGTTCCAATACCGTTTTTTTTATATATCTGCCTGCAGTTTCCGCAACTTTTGAACCTGCCTCCTCGCTGCCGGTAAGCGTAACAGCTTTTATACGCCTGTCAGCAATCATGCCGGCCACCTGATCTGCATCAGCAAGCAGCGTCTGAAATACACCATCGGGCAGGCCGGATTTACGGAAAATGTCTTCAATGGCTAAGGCGCACTGGGGTACGTTGGAAGCATGCTTTAAGATTCCGCAATTGCCGGCCATGATGGCGGGAGCGGCGAACCGGAACACCTGCCAGAAGGGGAAATTCCAGGGCATTACGGCAAGCACAATTCCTATCGGTTCATAGCTGATAAAGGCGGTCTTTCCTTCTGCCTCAAGGGGCTCATCCTGCAGAAAACGCGACCCGTTTTCCGCATAATACCGGCATACCCAGGCACATTTCTCAACTTCTGCAACCGACTCTTTCAAAACTTTACCCATTTCAAGCGAAATTAGTGATGCATATTTCGCTTTATCATCGAGAAGAGCCTTGCTGCAGTTTTGTAATATATCGGTTCTTAGGGAAAATGTTGTAGTTTTCCAGTTCAGGTAAGCTTTCTCACCCGAATCCAGTGCGTTTTCAATGCTGCCTGATGTTGCCTGTTCAAATTCGGCAAGCAACTCCCCGTTAAACGGATTTACTGATCTGATCAATTTAATTCAGTTCCGGCCTTTTAATTTTTGTAAATACAAATTACCACTATTTTTCAAACCGCAGAGAGTCCATACCTGTGGTCACAAACTGCAAATCGCAAAGCGGCCATGGTATCCCCTGCAACGTCTGCTTCTAACCTATTCCTTATCACCTTTTTTAACAGGGTACTCCCTGGCTTTCCAGGCCATGATGCCTCCCTGCAGATCGTACACTTGCTTGATCCCGGTCTCATTCATAATCATCCTTGAATTGCCGCTTCGATGCCCTGATCTGCAATATATATAATAGACTTTGTCTTTATCGAGCGTTTTGATTTTTTCACTAAAATTCGCATTCTTATAATCTATCAAAATGGCTCCTCCAATATGTCCTTCCTTGTATTCTTCCGGCGTTCGCACATCAATCAGGATGGTATCGTTATTCATCTTCTCGATTTCCTTTTTGAATTTCTCAGGAGTTACAAGAAATTCGTCCTTATCCTGATAGTGGAAATCAAATCGGGTGGCGTTGAATCCCAACACCACATAAAGCAAGGCAACCAATGTAAGCGCTGTCTTTCTTATGCTGATTTGTTTCATTTTGTTTTTATTTTGCCAGTATTCCATTTACTCTGCTAATATAACAACATTATCATTTAATTCATTTTTAGTCTGTTCGATTGCAACGTGATAAAAAACCTAATACATCAATTGAATCCAACCCGTGCAGGACTCAAAATCAGGAAAGGTGATTTCATAGTAATAAATACCGGGATTCAAACCTGCGCCATCCCAGTCATTCAGGTAATTTTCACTGAAAAACAACTCCTTACCATAGCGATTCATGATTTTTAGATTAAACGGAAGGGTTGAAGTGATTTCGAAGGTATCGTTTAATCCGTCGTTATTGGGGGTGATAATATTGGGTACAAACAGCTTCTGAATTTCAAAAGGAATTGAAAATTGCTTCACACACTGCTGATTAAACAACGATACCTGTGCAACATAACTTCCGGGCTGAGAAAAATTGATAGTAGGATTTAATTCTGTCGATGAAACATTGTTTCCGAATTCCCACAAAACAGACTCCACATTCGTACTATTGTTTAGGAATTCCATAACAGGCTGATCGCCGCATTTATTTCGGTTTTCAATGGTAATATTCACTTTGATTTCAGGAATCACTTCAACAATCAGTGAATCTTCAAATGTACAGCCATTCTTATCGGTAATATTTACAAAATAGGTAGTGGTGGTATCGGCAAACGCTTTTGGAAAGGCTGAATTCGGATTAATTAACCCGGTAACCGGATACCACAAATAAGACACGCCTCCCGAAGCTGAAAGTTGTGCAAAATCGCCACCGCAAATGGTAGTGCCCTCGCTTACTTCAAAATTTGTTTCATAGACGATAATAGTAGCAAAATCAAAATCCACTTCGGCGCACGTGCTTGAGTCGATAGCTTTAAGCACAACCTTGTAGGTGCCTGCAGCTTCATAGGTATGATAAATGGTATCGCGTTCGAACGATACGGTATCCATATCATCGCCAAAAAACCACTCATACACCTCTCCTCCTACACTTATATTTTCAAATGCTACTTCAAAGGGTGCACAGCCTTTTACAATATTCGGCTGATCGAATTCCGGGGTGTTGGTCCGGATCCGGGCATTCAGCGAAGCCAGATCGAATTTAAAAGCAGCATTGTTACAACCCCGGCTGCCGTTTTTTTCGGCCCAGGCGCCGGGTGTCGTAGGGAAACTTGAGTCATCGGGATTACAACTTGCGCACACCGCATGATAAACGATGCCGCGCTTGTCAAACCTGCTTGTACCGCCGTCCACATGAACCATCGATGAGCTACTTCCTAAAAAAGTAGCGTAAAGCAGTTCGCTCATGTCATCAGTATATACGGCCAGATAAAAACTTGAACCATCCGTGGATGGCTGGTACGCGTCGGAAGTAATTTGTAGTGCACTTGTAGTTACTCCCATGTATTGGGATGTACGATTAGCCAATAACGGGCTGCCCCATCCGCTTATATAAAGGTTGTCACAATCATTAACCAGAAAAGCCGTAATGTAGATGTCGGGCTCGCCGCGTTTTCCACCAAACACGGTTGAAAAGAGTGTTTCTGAAAGGTCGGGGGTAAGCTTATGCACAAACTGTCCGCTGTTTTCATCCACTCTGGGTCCAACCGTAACCGGATAGGGGCCGCGGGTCTGCCCCACGAGATATACATCTCCGTTGCTGTCGAGGTCCATCTGATATACCTGGTCATAGTCGGTCGTGCCGATGTAAGTGGCAGCCAATAATGCCGAGCCATCGGACGCAATTTTTGCTACAAATCCATCCACATCACTTACTCCGGTCGGACCCGGATGAATCGTATTCGGTGTAGTAGGAAGGTCAATACTTGTAGTGCCTCCTGCAATATACACCTCATTTTCAGAAGTTAATTTTATGGATAAAGCAGCATCTTCGCCAAATCCTCCATAATAGCTGCTCCATATCAGGGATGAAAGGTCCTGTTCAAGTTTAATAACTACACCGTCATTGTTTCCGCCTCCAAATTCATTTTGAAAAGCATTTACTAACGGAAAATCTTCCGAAGATGTACGTGATGCGATATATACATTGTCATTTTCATCCACAATGATATCTCCCCTGGACTGATCGCCGTAATTTCTGACCAGCGAACTGGTGAACGTTTGTATGAGTCCGTCATTGTCGGTGCCTCCGAGGTAGGTAGCTGCCAGAAGCTGATCGCCATTTTCACTTAATTTGGCAATAAAAAGATCAGACCCGTTGGAATATAGCACACTCGATTCAAACAATGTTCCGGATACCCCGCCATTATAGGCAGTATCATACGCCTGATCCGTAACAGGAAAATCCAGCGAACTTGTAATGCCCAGAATCAAAAGTTCGCCTTTATTATTTACGACTAAACTTTGCGGAACTTCTGAATTTGTTCCACCCAGGTACGTGGCATAGAGCAGGTCAGAGCCGGTGGAATCATATTTAAGGATAGCAACATCCCAGATTCCGCCATATTCGGTTTGAAAGGCTCCTTCGGTGGCATTAAAAGACCCGAGGTTGATCGTTCCCAATGTGCCGCCGAAAAACCGTGTATGATTGGTCATTCCCCCGGAATACAGGTTACCATATTGATCAAATGTGGCCGTATTTCCCCAGTTATCGGCAGCCGATCCGGAATAGGTCGAAAAAATAAGCAGGGGATCAATGGTGAGTTTCTGTGTTACGTCATATTGCTTTGGTAGATGAAATGACAGCGTGCTTTTATCCAACTGATACCTGCATTCCACATCACTTCCATCTGCCTGATACGCCAGCGGTATATGCTCCACTACTTCGCCAAGTCTCGTTTTCAGATACAATGCACCGTTTTTGATAGCCATTTCATCCAGGCCTTTGTAAACCATCTTTATGTCGGCCGGGTCGGCTCCGGGACGAACAATAAAATCGTATTTCATCCCCTCAAAAGTGGAATACATCATAAAATCAATATCCGGATATATATTCTGATACCGGATTTCTCCATATGACTTCACACCTGAAGCCCACCTTGTGCGGTCTGAGCCTATAAAATAATTATACCTCTCTGTTCCAGGATCATAGGCGGTAATTTTTATATTATCGCTGATATTTTTAAAAATGACTTTATAAACATGTCCGTTAATTTTGTCCTGCATATCAGATGTTAACCGGGCGCCGGTGCCATACGCTTCTTCAATTTTATCAGAACGGAAATGATCATGGATATCCTTTCCGTAATCCACAAACAGAAACACCAGTTTATCCTTATGCAGATAGACGGTCCCTCCAGGCACATCCGCATAAAATAACACCTCCTGGCCCAATTGCCCACGGTTTTCAATAAAACGCACCGGATTGTCAACAGCAAAAACAGTGATTTCAGATATCAGAATCAACTGAACCAATAACAAAATTCTTTTCACATTCATATTAGGTTAAACTTCTTTTCTCAATACTTCCAACGGCGAATTACTGATCACATCCCTGGTGTTTAACCATCCGATCATCATTGTTAACAAAGTCACACTCATCCATACTACAAGTAAACCTGTAAAATCAGGTACAAATCTAATATCAAAAAACATCCATGTAAGCCCCCAGGCTCCAAATATCGACAGAACAATGCCTGTTAATCCTGCCAGAATACCAAGATAACCATATTCAAGCAAGGTCATCTGCACAATCTGCTTTTTTACTGCCCCCAGTGTACGCAGCAAAACATTTTCTCTTAACCGGACATATTTGCTGTTAATAACTGCACCCGCCAAAACGATCAGCCCGGTAACAATACTGAATAAAGCCATAAACTGGATCACATACGCCACCTTATCCATAAACTGGTCGATGGTCTGGAGTATCAACCGGAGGTCGATAACCGATACATTCGGGAATTTCCGGACCAGTTCCTGCTGAAATACAGCCGATTGCGCTTTTGAATCTGTACGCGTCATAAGTACATAAAACTGTGGAGCCTGTTCCAATACACCTTCCGGAAAGACAAAAATAAAATTAGTCTGTATTCGCTGCCAGTCAACTTCCCTCAGGCTGCCGATATATGTTATGATGGGTACACCCTGCACGTCAAAAATCACTTCATCGCCAATATCCACATGCAATGTTTCGGCCATATTCTCTGATATAGACACCCAAATGGTATCATTGGGTTGTGTTACTTCCGGAATGAGTTTCCCTTTTACAATCTTTTCCGACTCAATCAGGCTGTCCCTGTAGGTCACCCGGTATTCTCTCGTGAGCGACCAGTTCGGAATGTGATCGGAAGTGTCTTTCTGAATTTCACTGATCGTTTTTCCTCTGATCTTTGTAAGCCGGGTTGATACAATAGGTACAAGTTGCTGTACCGGAAACGCATATGTGCTTACAAGGTCTGAAACGTCTTGTTTCTGATGAGGTTGTATATCGAAAAGCACCGTATTTGATCGTTCTTCAGAGCCCATAAACTCTACCTGGTTAAGTAATGCATGCTGGATCAGGATAAGCGTGGACACCAAAAATGTGCCCAGCCCGATTACGACCACAAGCACAGTAGTTTGATTTTGTGGCCTGAAGAGGTTTGAAAGGCTTTGCCGCCATACAAAACTCCATCCTGTTGGGAAAAACTTTCGTACCAGAAAAATGATAAGTTTTGCCACCAGTGTAAGCACGAGAAATGATCCTAAAAGCGCACCCATAAATGCGGTACCATTTCGAATACTTTGCGTTTGAATAATGGCAAACACCCATGGAAACATGACAGCCAGTAAAATAACCAGTGATTTCATGCGCGAAAACTTCCTGTTACCGTTAAAATCTGATCGTAATACACTCAGAGGTGGTATTTTCCTGATATCAGATAATGGTAAAAAGGAGAAAATACCCGAAATAAACATACCAAGCAGCATACCTTTCAGCACGGCGTTCCAGGCAATCCCCACACTGATTTCTACAGGAATATACCTGCCAAACATTACCGGGATAAGTTGCTGTATTCCGAGACCAAGCAAAACCCCTGCGATGCTTCCGATAAGGCCCATCACCATCGACTGGATGAAAAAAATATTGAATGATTGCCAGGCCGAGGCGCCCATGCATCGTAATACAGCTACAACTGATTTTTTTTGCTGCACGTAGATGTGTATGGAGCTGGCCACACCAATACACCCAAGTATCAGCGCTACAAAGCCCAGCAAATTAAAAAACCGGTAAAGATTTTCGAAGGCTTCACCGAGATCTTCTTTTTCATCATCTACCGTATCATGTGAGTACCCATATTTTTTTATTACCGGCAGCAGTCTTTTTTCCAGGGCATCAGCCTCCTCTGTGGTGCCTGTTTTGAAATATCTGCGGTAGCTGTACCTGCTTCCGTATTGTATCAGACCAGTCAACTCTAGATACTCCAGTGAAATATATATTGATGGAGCAAAGGTTGCCGCTACCGCATTGGTACCGGGCATACTTCTGACGATACCTTTTACCACAAATGACAAATTGCCGAGTTTGATAGAGTCATCGTGACTGACTTCGAACTGCATGGCAAGACTTTCGTCCAGGATGGTAAACCGGCCTTTCTTCAACGTTTCCATCGCCCCTTCGGGTAATGTTTCCACTTCACCATAAAAGGGATAATTACCTTCTGAAGCTACAACCTGCACAAGCCGCGTGCCTCCCTGGGGAGTTAAGAATAACGCCATGGAAGCAAATCGAACATCCATAGCCTGCTCATATTCAATCGAATCATACAAGGCAAGT